>NZ_JAZHDB010000190.1:0-30410 GCF_036584575.1 Desulfolutivibrio sp. | reverse complement strand
TCTTAGAACCGGGGCTTTGTCATCCGTCTGGCAGGCGGCCGAGTGGCCGCCTCCGCTTTTTTCGTCCCCCGCCCCCCCCATCCCCGGGAGCGGGTTGACAAGCCCCCATTCCTTGAGTACCTAGCCGCTCCCTGACGTGGACAAAAAAACACCCCGCACTGCCTCGTCACGCCGATAGAGCATTCAAAGGATATTCCCACACTGCCGTAAATCACCTTGTCTTACACCCCTATTTCTCGCTCTGCGCCCATGCCTTTCCACCACACCTTCCTGCCTAGGACGGTTCTTATGCGCAAATCATAGAGAAGGAGTATTACAGAATGAAAGTATTTATTTGTATTGTTGCTTCCATAGTAGTTTGTTTCACGTCAGTTGCCTTTGCAGACATCCACGGCCTCAAAGACACCTACCACATCGGCAAGTCCATCCGGGCCACGGTCACCGCCTATACCGACAACCCCCGGGAGAACATGGGGGCCGGAAAACCGGTGGGCACGGCCATCGGCACCAAAATCAGGCCGGGCATCGTGGCTGTTTCCAGGGATCTGCTCCGGGCGGGGTGGGAATACGGGAAAAAGGTCTATATCGAAGATCTCGGCGTATTCATCATCGAGGACACCATGTCGCCGCGCTTCAGCAAACGCATCGACATCGCAGTCAGCGACATGCGACATGCCCAAAAGATCGGGAAACGTCCCGGACGGCTTGTAGTGCTGCTGCATCCGAAGGACGCTGCAAAGCCCATCCGCATGTACAGCGGCAGCACTGGCGGCAAAAAAGACGAAAGCTGACCGAAAAACGCCTACGCCGCAGCCCTGGCGCTTCAGGATGCGGCCTCCCGGGCTGCGCCACGGAGGGCTTATGCGGGCCCAGATCGCGACACCACCACCAGGGTCACATCGTCCTCCAGGGGCAACCCGCCCTTGAAGGCCGCCAGATCGGACAGGACCGCATCCCGGATCGCGGCCGCCGATTCTGCGGCGTGTCGCCTGGCCACCTCCAGGAAGCGGTCCTTGCCGTACATGCCGTCCGAGGCATCCCGGGCCTCCCAAATGCCGTCGGTGCCCATGAGCAGGATTTGGCCTGGAGCGAGCACGGCCTCCTGCTCCTGGTAGACGAAATCGGACACGATCCCCAGGGGCAGCCCGGCCCCGTGCAGCTCCACGGGCGGCCGCCCCCCGGGTTCAAGCAGATAAGCCGGGTCGTGTCCGGCCCGCACCCAGCGGAGCCGCCCCGTTTCCGGATGGATCTCGGCCCAGAAAAGGGTCATGAACCGGCCCGAATCCCCCACATCCACGGCCAAAAGCCGGTTGGCCACCGTAAGCCGCCGCCAGGGCGGCGGGGCCTCGTCCGTGCCTCCCAGCTCCTGTCCGGCAGCCAAAAGCAGGGCCCGCCCCGTGGCCATGAGCAGGGCCGATGGCACCCCGTGCCCGGTCACGTCGCCGATCACCACGGCCAATTCCGTCACCCCGGCGCGCCGGACGGGAAAATAGTCGAAATAGTCGCCGCCTGTCTCGTCGCACGAAAGGTTGACCCCCGCCACATCCAGCCCCGGCAGGCAGGGCGGGGCCTTGGGCAGAAGATTCCCCTGCACCTCCTTGGCCAGTTCCAGGGACTCGCGCAGCCGCAGGTGATCGGCCAGTTTGGGCATGGTCTCGTTGAAGGCCCGGGCCAGGGCGGCCCGCTCGTCCCGGGTCCGAAAATCCAGGCGTGTGGAAAAATCCCCGGCCGCCACCCGCTTCCAGGCCTGCATCACCTTGGCCAGGGGGGTGGTCACGCTCTTCGATCCCCAAAACGCCCCCAGAGCCACTGCCAGAAGCACCGCCACGGAGGCCGCGCCTGCCGTGGCCAAGACCATGGACGAGGCGTCCCGAATCTCCTGTCGGGCCTCATCGGCATAGGGGGCCACGACCGACGAGGGCAACACCAGCGCGAACTGCATCCCGGCCATGGGCGTGGCATAGGCCCAGAAGCACTCCTGCCCCTGGAAGGTCATCACCGTGGCCCCGGCGGGTTGCGCGGCCACAAGGTCCATGAACGCCGCATAGCGCGGGCCATCCTCGGAGAGGAGCCAGGGACCGGCGGCGATCCGGTCGCCGGACGCCGCGATGCTCCGGGAGAGCGGCCCATCGTCCTCGGGACCGGCCCAGATCCGCAGGGCCTTCTCCCCCGTGTCCGGATGGGGCGCCATCGACACCAGATAGGTACGCAGGGCCGCCGACCACTGGGTGGATATCTCGCCCTCCCGAAGCGCCAGGGGCAGCAGCACCTCGATGAACGCCGCCCCGGCAAAGGCCCCGTCCGGCCCGGCGATGGGCCGGGAGACGGTGAACACCATCCGGCCCGTGACCGGATCGGGGGCGGGCCCCTTCCAGATGCTGCGGGAACGTCCGGCAACAAAGGCCTGTCTGGTCGCCAGGTACCAGTCCATCCGCCTGGCGTCGTAGTCTTCCGGGAATCCCCCGTGTCCCGGATAGACCGCGCACGGCCCGGCCTCAAGCGCCACCCCCGCGAAGGAAAGCACGTCGGAAAATTCCCCGGCCACCTCCTGAAAAATCGGGGCCACGCCCCCCAAAACGGCCTGCCCTTCCCGCACGGCCACCTCCGGCGTCCCCGCAGGCGCGGTCCATGACGCCGTGGTGCGGCTCACGAAAAGGGGCAGGCGCCCGCCGGGGGTCTCCCGGTCATATCCCGGCCGTGGGGCCAGGTCGGTCGGCCCGGCCCCGGCCCGGTCGAAATCGGATGCGGCCGCAAGGGCATCCCCGGCCGGGGCCGCGCTCCCGGCGGCCATTACCCGACCGGTCTCCCGGGCCATGACGTCCGTGGCGAATTCCACGGCGGTCTTGCTGCGGGCCATCACCACGGCGGAGTCCTTGGCCGTCTGGGTGAGTTCCCGGGCCACGAGCTCCGAGATGTCGGCGCTGATCTGTTCGCCGAGGTTTCTCCCGAGATTGCGGGTTCCCTGGCGATGCACGGCGGACACCACCATCAGGGGGATCAGGCTGAAGGCCAGAAGAAACAGGAACAGTTTCCAGCGCAAGGGCATGGCGGCTCCAGGGCGGTTTCAGGACGGCAGCGGAGAGGCGACGGGGCGGCAGCGGGGCGGCGCCGCCTTGACTTGCATGGCATATTCGGGAAAAAATTCATATCGTCAAGAACGCGAAGCAGGCGCGTCGCCTACCGGCCTATCGATCATATCCGCCGCAATCTGCGGCGCGGGAGCACGACATGCGCGTCACCGACATCATGACCGCCCGTCCCCTGTCTCTGGGGGAAAACGACAGCCTGGGCACCGCCAGCCGCCTCATGCAGGACATGTTCATCCGGCATATTCCCATTGTGGACGCCGACGGCCGTCTCACCGGCCTGCTCAGCCAGCGCGATCTGTTGGCGGCGGCCCATCGCAAGGACGACAGCGCGCCGATCAAGGAAATCATGTGTACGAACGTGACCACGGTGGGGCCCCAGGAATCCCTGCGCCGGGCTGCGGAAATCATGATCTACAACAAATTCGGGTGTCTGCCCGTGGTCGTGGACGGCAGACCGGAGGGCATCGTCACCGAGGCCGATTTTCTCAAACTGGCCATTTTTCCCCTGGCGCCAGAGCCGGGGCGTAAAGGCAAGGCGTAAGCATGAAGACCGCACTCCGGTTCTTTTCGACCCTGGCCGTTGCGACACTGTTGACCTGGGCCGCCGTCGACCAGGTTTTCGCCGACGACCTGAAGCTCTACAAAGAGTTGCACAATGACTACATACAGGTCACAGGCGTCAAGGAGACGGAAAAAACCGAAGAAAAATATGTCGACGTGGGCGGTCGCCTGGAACTGCAAAAGGTGCCCCACAAGGAATTGACCATCACCGCCAGGATCGTGCGCAAACCCCCCTCCACCATGGACAACCTGTTCGG
The DNA here is from genome assembly GCF_036584575.1 of Desulfolutivibrio sp. Classification (NCBI taxonomy): domain Bacteria; kingdom Pseudomonadati; phylum Thermodesulfobacteriota; class Desulfovibrionia; order Desulfovibrionales; family Desulfovibrionaceae; genus Desulfolutivibrio; species Desulfolutivibrio sp. The sequence continues at coordinate 26,503 of NZ_JAZHDB010000190.1, read as the reverse complement.
CGACGAGCAGGCCGAGCCTTTTTTCAAGGTCTGCGCGACCTTCTACGACGCCGAGGACAACGCAGGCGACGAGGAATGCCGGGGCGTTCGCTTCCATCGCCCCGTGGAGGGCGACATCGGCACCCTGGGCTTCCCCTACCCCCCCGAGGCCGCCAGGTACGCCCTGCGCCTGATCAAGCGCGTGGACTCCACCTCCACGCCATTCAAGCTGTGGGTGCCGAACTCCAATTAAGCAGGGGTTTTCCCTTTGCCGCGCGTTGCATCTTCAGAAAACGGGAATGCCGACTGCGCGGAATTATTTGCAAAGATGCATTCTCCCTTGATACCTGTTTCGTAAGTTCTTACGGAACGCAACAATGCGGGCGCAAGATGCCCCACCAACCACAAAACTCATCTGCCTCATTAAGGTTCTCCAAAATGCACACCGTGATCAAAGGCTCCCTGAAGCAGTTTCGGCTTTGGCCCTGCATGCTGTTGTTCATTGCACTTTCTTTCGGAGTCCCGGCGGCCTTCGCGGAGACCTATTCCCACACCTATCGTATCGACAGCCCCCAGGTGCGCGCCCTGCCGGACGGCACGACCATGATGGAAATCCGCGGCGCCGTGCAAAACGACAGTGTTGTGGGCGCGCCCATCGTGCCCATGCTGACGTCGCGGCTGTACGTCCCGGCCGGGGAGGCCGTAGACCAGGTGGAGGTGGCCTTCGCCCCCTGGCAGAGCCTGCCCGGGAGCTACGTCCTGGCCCATGGGACATCCCCCCGGCCCATGAGCGACACCTCCCCGGTGACGCCGGAACCGGCGGACCAGTCCATCTACGGCAGCGACACGCCCTATCCGCCCCAGACCTGGCGGCGGCTGTCGGATCAGGTCATGCTCGGCTACCGGCTGGTGCTCACGGAGCTTTTCCCGGTACGTTACGCCCCGGCCTCGGGCCGGGTGGAATTCGCCGGAACGGTCACGGTCACGGTGCATACCAGCCCGGCCAAGACCGCCGATGCGAGCCGACTGCGGCCGCGCGGCGAGAGCCAGGACGAGCAGGCGGTCCTCGGTTTCATCGACAACGACGAGACCTTCCTGGGGGATGCGGCCACAACCGCGACCCGGGCCGCGACCCTGGATCGGCAATATCTGCTCATCACCACCGCCGCCCTGCAATCGGCGTTCACCCCGCTTCTGACCCACCGGGCCTCAAGCGCCGGGGGCGGCTTCACCACCTTCGTCACCACCGTGGAGGCCATCGCCGCCTCCCAGACCGGCCGCGATCTGGCGGAGAAGATCCGCAACTACATCAAAGACAGCTATGCCAACCACGGCGCCCGGTTCGTGGTCCTGGGCGGCGACGCGGACGGCGTCCAGGCCGACCAGGCCGTGCCCACCCGGGGCTGCACGGCCACGGTGGGCTCCTATTCCGACAGCTACATCCCGGCTGATTCCTACTATGCCTGTCTGGACGGCGCCTGGGACGGCAACGGCAACGGCGTGTTCGGGGAGGCCACGGACGGCGTGGACGGCGGGGACATCGACTGGCTGGCCGAGGTGGCCGTGGGCCGCATCCCGGCCGACACGACGGCGGAGGCCCAGACCGCGATCGGCAAGATCATCGCCTTCGAAACCACGGCCAATCCGTTCAAGGCGCTTCTGGTAGGCGAGAAGATGGACACCAACACCAACCCAACCTGGGGCGGCGACCGCATGGACTATCTGTACGAAGGCATGAACGCCATGTCCCGGGACACCCTGTATGATCGGGATCTGGCCCCGGACGCCTGGACCGCCTCCACCCTGCAAAGCATGCTGTCCGGAAATACCTACAACATGATTTTTCACCTCGGCCATGCCAATGTCAATTACAGCATGCGGCTTTTCAACTCGAGCCTGGATTCAATCACCAATTCAAAGTATTTTTTTGTATATACGCAAGGCTGCTATTCCAGTTCCTTCGACGGCAGGACGAAAGCGGGAAGTTACTCGACCACGGACAGCATGGGTGAGGACTTCCTGGTCAAAAATTCCCATAACGCCTTCGCCACCATCGGAAACTCCCGCTACGGCTGGTACAACCCGGGAACCTACGTGCAGGGCGCCTCGAACCTCGTGCATCGCAGGTTCGTGGACGCCGTGTTCCAGTCGGGCGCCCGCCGCCTGGGACTGGCCAACAACGCCTCCAAGGCGACCCTCTCCTACACCGATCCCCTCTATCGGTGGGTCAGTTTCGCCGCAAACCTCATGGGCGACCCAGCCACCCCCCTGAACCTGTCCTGCACGGACACGTCCATCACGATATCCCTGGCCACGCCCACCGCCCCGTTCACGGCCCGCCGGGCCACCCCCACCCTGCTCCAGGCCCGGGTGGGCACGGGCTGCGGCGACGTCCTGCTCGGGGCCACGGTGCGGGCGTCTTTTACCACCGGGGATGCGGCGGTCACGCTCTACGATGACGGGGCGCACCAGGACGGCGCGGCCGGAGACGGCCTGTATGGCGCAACCTGGACCCCGGGCAGCGAGGCGGAAAGCGCCAGCCTGACCGTGACCGCCTCAAAGGCGGGGTATATCACGGCCACCCAGGGGATTGCCGGGGTGGTGATCGGCCCAAGCCCCTACGTGATGTCCTCCGGAACCTCTTCCTGGGTGGACGACACCTCGGCCACCACCCTGTTCACCAACGCCCAGGGCTATTCCAGCCAGGTGGACCTGGGCTTCGAATTCCCCTTCTTCGGCAAGAAATATGCCTCCATGCACGTCTATTCCAGCGGGGCCATCAGTTTCACCACCAGCGGCGGCTACGGCTACAACACCGTCATTCCCAGCGGCTCCCCGCCCAACGCCCTGGTGGCCGTGTACTGGGACGATCTGGCCCTGGAGTCCGCTTTGGGAAGCCGGGCATCCTGGCAGCGCATCGGAACCTCGCCCGACTCCCGGGTGGTGGTGACCTGGCGCAACGTGCGCCACGCCTATGAATCCGTGAGCACGGCCCCGGCCACCTTCCAGGTGATCCTTTCCGAGCGCACCGGACAGATCACCATGCAGTACGCCAACGTCACCTTCAGCAGCGCGTCCTTTTCCAAGGGAGCCAGCGCCACGGTGGGCATCGAGAACGCGAACGGCTCGGACGGGGTGCAGTACAGCGCGCTGACGCCCAGCCTGAGCGCCGGACAGGCCATCGTGTTCTCCCCGAAGACGGGCGCGGCGGCCATGCCGTCCGTGATGCAGCTTCTGCTCGGGGAACAATAGGACGCAACCCTCTTTCGAGCCATGAAAAACGCCCCGGCGTCCATATGGTCGCCGGGGCGTTCGTGCCTTTGATATCCCCTTGCGGGTTTACGCCTCCATGAGTCCCTGGATGCGCGTGGTCAGCTCCTGCAACCGGTCCAGCTTCTCGTGGGCGGCCCGGGCCTTCTCCCGCTCCTTCTCCACCACCTCGGCCGGGGCCCGGGAGGTGAAGCTCTCGTTGTGGAGCTTTTTCTCCACCATGTCCAATTCTTTGGCCACCTTGGCCTCTTCCTTGGCCAGTCTGGCCAGTTCCGAGGTGAAATCCACGGCCCCGGCCAGGGGCACGAACAGGGCGCACCCTCCGGCGGCGGCCGCCGCCGAGGCCTTGGGCGCGACCACCTCGGTCCCGACCTCGAAGCGCTCCAGGCGGGCCAGGAATCGGATCAGTTCCTCGCAGGCGGCAAGGCTGGCGGTCTCGGCCTCGGAGGTGGTCCGGACCAGGGCGGTGAGCTTTAAGGCCGGGGAGATGCCCAGCTCGGCCCGGATGTTGCGCACCCCGACCACCACCTGGCGCAAAAGCTCCATGGCGGCGGCCGCCGCCTCGGTGCGCAGATGCGGCCGCGCGGCTGGAAAGGGCATCAGGGCCAGATCGGGCTGTGAAACCCCCGGCAGCCGACTCCAGATCTCCTGGGTCACGAAGGGCATGATGGGGTGCAGAAGCGTCAAGAGCTCCGAGAGGACCGTCCACAACACGCGCTTGGCGGCGGCGATGCGGGCCTCGTCCCCGGACGACATGTCCACCTTGACCATCTCCAGATACCAGTCGCAGAACTCGTGCCACAAAAAGCCGTACAACTCCTGGGTGGCCTCGTTGAACCGGTAGCCGGACAGGGCCCCGGACACGGCCTCCTTCACCGTCTCCAGGCGGTCCAGAATCCAGGCGTGGGCCGGGCCGATCTTGGCCGCCACGGCCAGGTCCACCTCCGGGATGTCCTCGCCCAGATTCATGAGGGAGAACCGGGCCGCGTTCCACAGCTTGTTCACGAAGTTGCGGTAGCCCTGGATGCGCTCCTCGGACAGCTTGATGTCCCGGCCCATGGCCGCAAACGAGGTCAGGGTGAAGCGCAGGGCGTCGGTGCCGTAGCGGTCCACCATGACCAGGGGGTCGATGACGTTGCCCGTGGACTTGCTCATCTTCTTGCCCTCGGCGTCGCGCACCAGGGCGTGGATGTAGACCTCCCGGAAGGGCACGTCGTCGCGGAAGTGCAGGCCCATCATCATCATCCGGGCCACCCAGAAAAACAGGATGTCGAATCCCGTGACCAGAACCGAGGTGGGGTAGAAGGCGCGCACCTCGGGGGTGTCGTCGGGCCAGCCCAGGGTGGAAAACGGCCACAGGGCCGAGGAGAACCAGGTGTCCAGCACGTCCTCGTCCCGGACCAGGCGCGACCCGGCGCACTTGGGACAGGACGCGGGGTCCGTGCGGGCCACGATGAGCTCCCCGCAGTCCTCGCAGGTCCAGGCCGGGATGCGGTGCCCCCACCAGATCTGGCGGGAGATGCACCAGTCGCGGATGTTGTCCAGCCAGTCGTAATAGGTCTTGGTCCACTGCTCGGGATAGATGTTCGTGCGGCCGTCTTCCACGGCCTTGCGGGCCACGGCGGCCAGGGGGGCGGCGCGCACGAACCACTGCTTGGACACGAAGGGTTCGATGACCGTCTTGCAGCGGTAGCACTCGCCCACGTTGTGTTCGTAGTCCTTGACCGCCTCCAGCAGCCCCAGGGCCGAGAGATCGTCCAGGACGGCCTGGCGGCAGGCCAGCCGGTCCAGGCCGCGATATGTCTCCGGGGCCTCGTCGTTGATGGTCCCGGAACCGTCCATGACCGAGATGCAGGCCAGGCCGTGCTTTCGACCCAGCTCGAAGTCGTTCATGTCGTGGGCCGGGGTGACCTTGAGGCAGCCCGTGCCGAACTCCCGCTCCACGTAGGCGTCGGCGATGACCGGGATGACCCGCCCGACCAGGGGCAGGATCACGGAGGCCCCGATCAGGTCGGCATAACGCTCGTCCTCGGGATGTACGGCCACGGCCGTGTCCCCGAGCATGGTCTCGGGCCGGGTGGTGGCCACGGTGACGAAACGCTCCGTGCCCTGCACGGGATAGCGGATATGGTAGATTTTGGAGGCATGGGGCGCGAATTCCACCTCCAGGTCGGCCAGGGCCGTCTGGCAGCGCGGACACCAGTTGATGATGTAGTCGCCCCGGTAGATCAGGCCTTCCTCGAAAAGCCGCACGAACACCTCGCGCACGGCCCGGGACAGCCCCTCGTCCATGGTGAAGCGCTCCCGGGTCCAGTCCACCGAGGCCCCCAGGCGCTTGATCTGGTTGACGATGCGGCCGCCGTACTGGGCCCGCCACTCCCAGACGCGCTCGATGAATTTCTCCCGTCCCAAGTCCTCGCGGGTCTTGCCTTCGGCGGCCAGGGCCCGCTCCACCACGTTCTGGGTGGCGATGCCCGCATGGTCCGTTCCGGGCACCCACAAGACCTTGCGGCCAAGCTGGCGATGGAAGCGGCACAGGATGTCCTGCAGGGTGATGTCCAGGGCGTGGCCCATGTGCAGGGCCCCGGTGACGTTGGGCGGCGGGATGACGATGCAGTAGGGATCCCCGGGACCGTCCGGGTCCGGGGTGAAGGTCTTGTGCTCCCGCCAGTAGTCGATCCATCTGGATTCGACCTCGGCCGGTTCATACCCGCTTGGCAGCGCCTCGGTGGCCATGCTGTGCTCCTTGGGATTGCGGCAATACGCATCACGCCGAAACGCCGCCCGAAAGGCAGGGGCGCTTCGGCGCGAAGGAAAGAAAACGGGGGGCCGGGCCTCAGGACGCGGCGGCCAGACGGCGGGAACGCTTCTTGAGCTTGTTGATCTTGCGCCGCAAAATCACCCGCTCCTCGCGCGGCATGTTCGCCCCGGCTTCCAACTTCTTGGCCCGCAGGGTCTTGGCCTGGCGCTTCATGGCCAGGATCTGCCCCTTATAGGGGGAGACTGCGGGGCCTTCCTCGCCGCCAAGTCCCAACACCTTCTTGATGTCGGCCAGAAGCTCGTCCTTGCCCATGCCCGAAGCGCCCACGACCTGCGGCAGCTGCTTCATGGCCAATTCGCGCAGCTCCTTGGCGGTCATCTTTTCCAGGGGCTTTTTCAGCTCCAGTTGCATTGCCTCGCTCATATCCTTTTCGCCTCCAGGTCCGTATTCGTCGCCTTCTTGCGGCGGCTCGCGCGACGCGCGGGCGCCTGAAAAAAGCGCACGTATTTTTCGTAACACCGCCCAACAGGCGTGGCCGGGTCCAGCTTGCCGAGCAATCCGCCCAGATTCTCCGGCCGCACGGCCTGCGGGACATGAAAAATCGGACGCGCCTCCTGCGGCGCGTCCAGGGAAACTCGACCTCCTATCAGGTCGAACTGTATCTTGTCAAAAGCGTTTTGCCCAAGCCAGGCATTCACCCGCGCAAGCAACTCGGGAACGGCGAAAGTCATCTCCTGCATGACCACCGGATCGTCCACTCCAAGCCGCAACGTGCCCTCGCGATGCCCCAGGGGCCTGGCGTGTCCGGCCAATTCCGCGCCCGCCACCTCGGGCCAGGCCTGGTACAGGTCCACCACCCGGCAGGCCCGCCGGGCCTCGGGGCGTCCCAGAAAGACCGCCAGGAGCTCGGCCGCCGTCTTCATGACGTCCTCGCGCGAGGCATGGTCCGTTGACTCACACCGCCGCCGACACTGCGTTCTGGGGAAAGGAGCTTTCGCGCCCCTTGTCTGGCGCATGGCGCGCCTTGCGGCAAGCAGACGCTTCACGACGGCCCGGGCGAAAATCCGACCTACGGAGCGCCCGCCGCATCAGGAAATGTCGTCCACCACCCGGCCGGTGTCGGATTCGATGGTGGCTTTGACGGTCACGGTCCGGGGAACCACGTCCGGGGCCAGGGCCTGGGTCTCATCCAGGGTCTTGACATAGGAGCGCAGGGACTGGGAGGCGATGCTGTCGCTCACCTCGCTGAGCTTGGCCACATCCTTGAGAAATTCCAGTTGACCTTCCACAAGCTTGACAGACATGCGCGACTCCTTTCTGGAATCGCCAGTTTATCAATTCAGACCGGGCGTTGTAAAGGGGCCTGGCGACGGGCGGCCCACGCCGCCGGACACGCCGCCCCGCCCCGGCGCCCCCCCCCGGAAGGCGTCGTCAGGACCAGGGCAGGCCGTTTCCTGCCAAGGCGGCCCCTGTGCCCGGGCAAGACCGCGTCAGGGCTCGTAGGTGGTGCGGCAATACTTGATGCACAGGTTCTGAGCCATATTCACCATGGACGCGCACCGGTTCATGACGCTGCCCTGGGCCAGGCTTGCGGCGTAGTCCCGGCAGATGTCGAGACAATGCCCCAGGGAGCCGGGCTCCTTCTCCAGCAGGTCGGCCAACGGATAGCAGATGTCCATGCTGGAGCAGGAACTGTTTTTCTCGCCGCCGCTGGCCAGGCACAGCCCTCGGAAGGTCGACAGGGACATGGCCTGCTTGCCCGCGCAACCGCTGCACGCCAGACCGGCCAGGACCAGGCAGGACACGACGAGGCGACGCATAGAGGGCTCCTTGTGATGCGGGACCATCCGCCGCCGCATCCCGGGGGTTTAAAATTTCGGGAAATCGATGACGATGGGCTTGCCCGTCCGCCTGGCCGCCCCTCCGTCCATCCCCACCCGGGGCATGATCTCGGCCAAAAGCCCGTCCGCCTCGGGGTGTCCGGGTTCCAGGGACAAGAGCGACTGCACGGCGTCGTGGGCCTTGTCCCACTTGCGCCCGGACACGAACATCCGGGCCATGGCCAGATAGGCCAGGGGCGTGCCGCCGATATACTTGACGGCCGCCTTAAGGTATTTCTCCGCCCGGCCCGGCTCCCCGGCCTCCCGGCAGGCGTCGGCGGCCGCGATGTAGCAGGGGCCGTCCCGCGGGTCGGCCTCCAGGGCCTTGTCGAAAAAGGGCAGGGCGTCCAGGGGGAATCCGGCCTTGGCCAAAAGCATCCCTGCCTCGCGCCACACCCCGGGGCGATCGGGATGGCGCTCGCACAGGGCGTTGAGCAACCGCCTGGCGGCCGGATATTCCCCGTCGGCTACGGCCTGGACGGCCTGGCGCATCAAGCCCTCGGCCTCGTCCTGGGCCGCCTGCCGGGCTGCCAGCACGGCGGCCTCCCGGGCGGCCTCGGCCTTTTCGGCCACGGAATCGAAAAAAAACGCCAGCTTCTTTTCCAGCCCTTTTTTATAGACCACCCGGCCTGCGGCATCCAGGGCCGCCACCTCGGGCGCCAAGGCCATGGCCTCCACCATCTCCCGCAACCGGAATTCCAGTTCGATGCGCTCCCGGCCCACCACCATCCGGTTGCCAGCCGCGCCACGCAGGGCCTCTGCCGCCGCCCGCAGCGCCCGGGCGCTCTCGCCTCGCCGTTTCAGGGACAGGGCCCTGGCGGCGTCTTCCCTGATGGCTTTGGCCCCTTTTGCGGCCATACGATCTCCCCGCATTGCGGATGGTGGCGTCACGGATACATCCAAGGAACGAAAAAACCCGGCCCGGCATCCGGCGACTCCCGCGCGGACATCCCCGCAGTCTTTTGCAAACTAAACGCCCCGCGCTTTCTTTGCAAGACCGCGCTGTTGCGGGCCGTTGCACGCTGTTGCGCGCTGTTGCGCGCAGCCCTCGCCCCCTGGGCGGCGGGCCTGGGCCTTCCTGCGCCAGCCACACGCCCATGCCCCGGCGATACCCCCGGACCCGCCTTTCCCCTCTATCGACCTTGACCGACGCCGCCGTTCCCGGCACAAAACGTTTTTCGGCGGCGGCCCGCCCGCCTGCGTTCGTCCACTCCGGGGCCGCTGGCGGACGCGGCCTTGACGTGTGCCGGGAATCCCCCTACTTTTTTCACCATGCGGCAAACTCCGCCCGCCGCATACCAAGCCGATGAAGACACACCCGAACCCCGTGGACGGGGCCAACACCTGCGCTTCACCCGAGGACCATCCCTACGCGGCCGCGCTGGTGGCCCGGCAGCCTGTTTTCGACAAGTCCAAAAAGGTTCGCGGCTACGAATTACTCTTCCGGGATACCCTGGACTCGGCCTGCGCCAGCTTTGAAGATCATTGCCTGGCCACCATGAAGGTCATCGCCGACGCCTATGTCTGTCTTGGGCCGGACATGGCGGCGGAGCCCAAAATCATGGTCAATTTCAGCCGGGCGGGCATCCTGAGCCAGCTCCCCTACGCCCTGCCGCCGGGGCGCACGGTGGTCGAATTCGGGGAATGTTTCCTGCCGGACAAGGATCTTCTGGCCGCCATCCACAAGCTCAAATCCGACGGCTACCAGATGTGCCTGGACGGATTCCGGGAGACCGGAGGCTGCGAACCGCTCTTGGCCATGGCCGACATCATCAAGGTGGACGTGCTGGACCAACCCCCGGGCGAGGTGGCGGACATCCTCGACCTGGTGGGCAAAAACGGCCCCATCCTTCTGGCCAAGCGGGTGGAGACGGCCGGACTTTTCGATATGGCCCGGGCCATGGGTTTTTCGTGGTTCCAGGGCTTTTTCTTCCAACGCCCCGAGCTGGTGCCCGGCCGCAAACTGCCGTCCAACCAGCAATCCCGGCTCAAGCTTTTCCGGCTCATCGAACGCGAGGACATGGATGTCGGCAAGCTGGCCGAGATCATCCAGTCCGACGTCTCCATCAGTTACCGGCTCCTGGCCCTGCTCAACTCGGCGGCCTTCGGGCTGCCCCAGAAGGTGAACTCCATCGAGCGGGCCATCATCATGCTCGGCTGGAAACCCCTGCGCAACTGGCTGCGGGTGGTCATCTTCACCGACCTGGCCCCCCGGGGAAAAACCCGGGAACTGTCGTTCGCCTCGGTTTTGCGCGGGCGTTTCATGGAGCTTCTGGCCGAGGAACATTTCGCCCGGGTATCGTCCTCCGGCCTTTTTCTGCTGGGCCTTTTTTCCCTGCTCGACGCCATGCTCGATCTGCCCATGCCCGAGATCGTGACCTCCCTGCCCATCGACGAGGAGCTCAAGGAGGCCCTGTGCGGCGAGCACAATGTCTATTCCGATTGGCTCGAACTGGCCGATTGCTTCGAAACAGCCGACTGGAAACACCTGGACGCCTTCGTGGAGGCCCTCGGGCTCAATCCGGCCCTGGTGGCGAAATGCTACCATGAGGCCTTGACGTGGACCAATTCCTTTTTCCTGAACACCATCTGAGTCCCACGGAGCACCATGCCCAATCCTCACCCCAAGGCCCCGGATCTCACGGACATCTCCGTCTTGTACGTTGAGGATGATCCCGTTTCCGTGGCCCTGGTCCGCGCCGCCATCGCCGACCGGGTGGGGGCCCTGCATGTGGCGGAAAACGGGCGTGACGGGCTGATGGCCTTCGTACGTTTCCATCCCGACGTGGTGGTCACCGACGTACGCATGCCCAAGATGGACGGCATCGCCATGGCCACGGCCATGCGCGAAATGCGTCCGGACACGCCCATCATCGTCACCACCTCCCTGGACGATCCCGCGCTTTTGCGCAAGGCCATCCGCATCGGCATCGGCAGCTACCTGCTCAAGCCCATCAAGTCGCACGAACTTCTGGACGTGCTGGGCCGCCTGGCCGACACGGCCCGCCATCGTCTGGAACTCGACAAGCAAAAACGCTTAAACGAACTGCTCCTGGACAGCCTGCCCAATCCGGCCATGCTCGTGGACCGTGAACACGGCCTGATCCAGTCGGCCAACGGGTTCGCCCATCGCCTGGGTCTTCTCCCGGACGCGTCCATGGCCGACACCCCCTTTGCGCAACTCTTCTCCCGGGCCGTACATGAAGCCCGCCTGGGCGACTTCCATTCCGGAACCCATGTGGATTTTCCCGGCATCGGCGCCTACGACCGCCTGTGGGACGTCAACATCGATCTCATCACCGACTCCCTGGTGCTCTTTTTCGCCGTGGACATCACCGAGCGGCACCGCATCAAAGAAGAACTCCAGCAGGAGAAGGCCTTTATCGCCGCCATTCTGGAAAATTCCCACGACGGCATCGCCGTGGTCGACGCCAAAGGGCAGGTCAAATTCGTCAGCCCCGGCATGCACCGCCTTTTCGGATTCACCTTGCCGGAAATGACCCCCCTTCCGGCCTGGGCCGGGACGGTCATCCTCGACGAGGCGGAACGCGCCCTTTTCCTCGACCTGTGGCAGGGAACGCCGGGGGGCGAAGACGACGACCACATCTTTTCCATCCTGCACAAGACCGGGGAGCGCCGCTTCTGCCGCCTCCAGACCTCCCGCATGCCAGGAGGTGACATCGTCATCAACGGCCAGGACATCACCGGCATCAAACTGGCCGAAGAGCGCATCCGGCACATGGCCCTGCACGACTCCCTGACCGGCCTGCCCAACCGCCAGCTTCTCCAGGACCGCCTCCAGACCGCCCTGTCCTCTGGGAAACGCCGGGGGACGGCCACGGCGGTCCTGTACATCGACCTGGACCGCTTCAAGGACATAAACGACGCCCACGGCCACGACGCCGGGGATGAAGCCCTGCGGCACACGGCCGGGTTGCTTTCCCGATGCCTGCGCGAGGCCGACACCGTGGCCCGCATGGGCGGGGACGAATTCGTGGTGGTTTTGCCCGACCTGGCCCAGAGGCAGGACGCGGCGGAGGTGGCCAGCCGCATCCTCGAAACCCTGTCCCGCCCGCTGACCATTGACGGACGCAGCCATGTGCTGGGGGCCAGCATCGGCATCGCCCTGCACCCGCAGGACGGCATCTTTCCGGACGAGATCTTGCGCAAGGCCGACCGGGCCATGTACGAGACCAAAAAGGCCGGCGGCATGGGTTTCCGTTTCTTCACGGAAAAGGCCTAACCCCCGGCGCCGGGCGCATGCCCCCGGGAACCAGGGGGACAAAACCCCTCAAAACGTACTCGGCCCGCGACGTGATGCACGTCGCGGGCCGATGCTTCATTCAAGCGGAACCGGCTGTTTCCCGGGGGCTACTTCCCGCCGCGCCGGGGGGTTCCGGACAGGCCGAAATCGTTTGGCGGCACCACGTCGTTGATGTTGAGCGCCCGGGCCTTCTCCAGGCTCTTCTTGGCGTTGGCCTCATCGCCCAGCCGCATGAAGGCGATCCCCCGGTTGTAATAGGCATAGCTCAAGTAATCCACGCACAGGTTCCCCTTGGCGATGGCCTCGCTCAAAAGGGCCGCAGCCTCCTGATTCTTCCCGGCAGAGAGGGCGTTTGAGCCCTTGATGTACAGTTCCATGCCCACCGCGTCGGAGCACTTCCACCACTTGCCCTTGCCCGCAGCCTTGCCCCCGCGGGCCGTCCCCATGACTACGTATTCGGCGGCGTCCACCTTGCCGTCCTTGTTCACGTCGATGATGGCGAAAACCTCGATGGTCAGTTTGGGGTTGAAAATCACGATCTCCTCGAAAACAATGCCCCCATCCTTGTTTGCATCCACATTTCCAAACGGGGGTTTCTCCCATGCATACCCCGAAGCCGCCAGGGCCAGCACGAAGACAAGGGCAAGACCTGCAATCGCCTTTTTCATGTTCTCCTCCTTCATTTCGGGACTGTACCGAGTACGAACCGTATAGCGCAATTCATCGCGGCCCGCACCACATATTACGAAAAAACGCCACCGGCCGAAACCCTGGACGCCGAAACGCCTTCCGCCTTCTCAAATAACGGCGGCAGGAAAAAAAGCGGGTCGGAAACGGCCCGCTGCATGACGAAAAAGAAGCAGGGATGTCTTCATGCGCCGACCGGCGCATGTTCAGTTGGGGCGGGGCACGTCTCCCGGAGCCAGACGGGCCAGGGTGTCGGGTTTGACAATACGATCATTTTGCTCGGTTACGTAATATTCGATGAGCGATTGCCACAGGCGGTATCCACCCACTTTGAGATGCACCCCATCCGAGGTCAACTCCTTGTTGAGGGCGTCGCCGGACAGAAAATGCGAATGCAGATCGACATAAATGCAGTTCTGACTGCGCCCGCACAGGGCCTCCAGGCCCTTGTTGAATTCCACGATCTTGTCGTTGCTCAAATCCTTGCGGTTCACCACGGGGAGAACGCTTTGCACAAAAACCATGGTCTGCGGGGACTCTTTGTTGATACGCTCCACGATCTTCCCGTAACGCTCCAAAATGACGGGTATATCGCTGTGGATCTCATTTATGCCCTCTAATATGAAAATCTTGTCGGGATGCAAACTGAGGACAGGTTGCAAAGAGGAGAGAATCTTCGAGGTGTTGTTGCTGACAGCGCCTTTGTTGACGACGTCCTTGAAGCAGCCCATGTACTTCCAGCCAGCCGTCTGGCTGCTGCCGAGAAACACAACCGTGGCGTTCGCCCGGCTCGCGCACAATGCAAAAAAAACGAGCGCCACGGCAAATACGCGGACGCATCTTTCCCTGGACATATTTCTTCGCGCCTCCCCCAGATATTTCGCAGGGGACCAACCCCCGTTGGACCCTGGCGAAATCGAAATTGCGTGTAGCACGCCCCCCAAACATTGGAAAGGGGTCTGGAAAAGATATTTTTATGAATTTTTCTAAATAGATACAAGAGAATCCTCCGAGCCGGAGGCCGCCGCCGCCCCACACCCGCCAGGGGATGCGCCAAGGCCGGACGGGGCCGTTCCCGACAGGGGCGTTTGACGCCCAGGGCGATCACGGATAGGTGAAATATATCGGGAATGCAGGCACATCCCCGTGGGGACGCCCTTCGGCGCCGCCTGCGGGGCGTAGAGGCGATGTCGGCAAAGCCCCGGAGGCATGGCGTGCCCCAGAAACGACAGACGACGCGATCCCCGAAAACCGTATCCCGCATCCTGGAGTTGTTCAGCTCCCTGCGGGAGCTCACCAGCCTTGACGCCATCCTTGAGCGCATCCTGTCCGAAGCCAGGGAACTGTCCGGGGCCGAGGCCGGGACGGTTTTTTTGCGGGAGGGGGACCGGCTGGGCTTCAGCTTTGTGCAAAACGACCGCCTGGCCGGGGCCGAGAACCTGACCGAGCGCGTGTACCAGAGCGCCTCCCTGCCCATCGACGACTCCTCCATCGCCGGGTACGCGGCCCTCACCGGCCAGACCGTGGTCATCGAAGACGCCTGGTCCCTTCCGGAGGACGCGCCCTACCATTTCAACATCGACTTCGACAAACGCTCGGGCTACCGCACCCGCTCCATCCTGTCCCTGCCGGTGGTCAACTCCCGGGGAATGGTGGTGGCCGTGATGCAGCTCATCAACGCCGCCGGGCCGCGCGGCAAACCCGGGCCGTTCTCCCCGGAGGCGGCCGACTACGCGGCCCTTTTGACGCATCACGCCGCAGCGGCCATCGAGACCGGGCTCATGACCCGGGAGATGGTGCTGCGCATGGTACGCATGGCCGAATTGCGCGACCCCTCCGAGACGGGGCCCCATGCCCAGCGTGTGGGCGCCTACGCGGCGGAGATCTATCACGCCCTGGCCCTGGCCAGGGGGGTGGGTTCGGGGGTGCTGAAGCGGACCAAGGATCTCTTGTCCGTGGCGGCCATGCTGCACGACGTGGGCAAGGTGGGGATTCCCGACGGCATCCTGATGAAACCCGGCCCCCTGACTCCCGGGGAACGGGCCATCATGTGCCGCCACACCTGGCACGGGGCGGCCCTTTTCCGCGATCCGGGCTCGGAACTGGACGCCATGGCCGCTGACATCGCCGCCCACCATCACCAGCGGTTCGACGGCGCGGGATATCCGGCCTGCAAGGGCCTCCTGTTCCCCCAGGCGCACCCGGACCAACCCGTCCCGGACGGATTGGCCCCCCTGGCCGGGCAGGACATCCCTCTGGCGGCGCGCATCGTGGCCCTGGCCGACGTCTACGACGCCCTGATCTCCCGGCGGGTCTACAAGCAGGCCTGGCCCGACGACCAAGCCAGGGCCCACATCATCCGGGAATCCGGCAAACACTTCGACCCCGAGGTGGTGCGGGCCTTTTTTTCCCTCGGCGCGGTGGTCACGGCCATCCGGGAACGTTTTCCCGATCCCTGAGCCCCGCCCCGCACTACTTCTTCACGGCCTCCAGACCGGCATAGTACGCAGCCAGATCCGGCAGATCGGCGTCCGCGACCTTCTTCATGATGGTGACCATGGCCTTGTTCGGCCCCTGCCCGGCCTTGTAGGCTTGCATCTTGGCCAGCAGATCGGCCTCGGGCCTGCCGTTCAGATCCCCCTTCTTATGGCACGAACACCCCTTGGCCAGGGCCTCGCCCTTGGCCGCATCCCCCGCCAAAGCCGCGCCCGCCAGTGACAGAGCCAGGATCGCGGCAACGATGCATGCGCCAAATCTTCCCGTCATACGCTCCTCCTTGGTTCTTCGAACCGGGGGCGGTTCGCCCGTCATCCCGGCCCGCAACATCTGGGACTTCCAGATGACGCACACATACACCCCTCGCCCCCCGGTCGGCAAACCCCTTGCAGGCCCCCTGAAAACCCAAAACGACTTTCCTGTTTGCATTTGCCATTGATCCGGCTAGAATCCGCACCCGGACGGACCCTGTGGCCGACAAGGCCACCCCCATTCCAAAGGACCAAACCCAATGAAAAAGGCCTTCCTCTTCGCCGCCCTGGTGATCGTCTGCCTGCCCGCACAGGCCCCCGCCCTGGACTATGAGCCGCGGCTTGTGGCCATCATGAATAACATTGTCAAATACTACGACAATGAGGCCCGCAAGCTCGAAGACGAGATCATCCAACTGCTGCCGATCCACGACCGGGACAAGGAAAGCGTCGAGAACGAAAAACTGACTTTTTTGTTCCACACCCACCAGAAGGTCACCGTCTGCCTGACCAACATTCTCGACATCCTGTACGTCTACATCAAGCTCGGCTCCTATTCCGACCAAGATCTCAACAGCTATATCCTTAAAAGAATCCGCAACAACGTCGTCTTCCTCAACAACATGCTCTATTTCCTCTCCCTCAAAAACCAGGAGATCGAACTCAAGGGCTCCTCAGCAGTGCAAAAGCTTTATGAAAACTATCTGTTGCAGTTGACCACCGTCCTCTACGACATCAACCGAGAACTGGCCGCCATCCCCCGGGAGTAGTTCCCACGGCTGGCCGTGGGATGCGGCGTCATGGCACACGGCGAACGGTACGGGCTTTCCATTCGAACCCAGCTTTTGAGCGTGACCGCCCTGGTCTGCGCCGGGTTTGTGGGCATGGCCCTTTTGACGCTGTATTCCTTCGGGCACATCCAGGATCTCACCCGGACAGCCATCCACCGGGACATGGCGGAGATGACCCGAAACGCCCGCATCGGGCGCAGGTTCTCCGAGAGCTACGCCTCAGTGGGGCTTTTGTTCAGCGCCTTTTCCCCGGACGAGGCCTCCCTGCGCGAAAAGGGAGACCGCATCGTCGCCTCCTGCCTGTCGCTTCTGGAAGATAATCCTGCGCCCGAAATCAAGACCGCCATAGAGGGGTTCGCCCGCTCCCTGGATGTGATCCTTGAGGATCTCGTCCAGGCCTCAGGGGCCCTGCGCATGGCCGCCCAGGCCAAATCCGGGGCGCACCTGGCCCTGGACCGCCTGACCGGATCGATCCAGGACGCCCTGCACCCGGACGGCCAGCCCTGGGAAGGGGACGGGAGTCCGGCCCCGGAGGCCCCGGAGGCGCCGGTCGCCGCCCTGGCCGATCTGCGGGAAAAATTGTCCCAGGCCGACAGCCTGCTCGGCCGCATCGATCCGGTCCACGCCGACGACCCGTCCCAGGCTTTGGCCCTTTTGGACGAGATCCTGCTGAGCATTCCCCAGTTGGCGATCCTTGGGCCGAACGTCGCCGCTCATGTGGAAGACACGGCATCGGCCCTGGCAGGCTACAAAAACGCGGCCCGCATCCTGCGCTCCTCCATGTCCGACCTGGCGGTGGGCATGGACGGCCTCAAGCATTCCAAGGACGGGGCCATGGCCGTCATGGAGGGTCTGGACGAACGCAACACCCAGACCACACTGGCCGTGCAAAACGAGATCGCGGACATCATCGACTCCACCCGGCGCATGGTATTTTTCTCCACGGCCGCCATGGTGGTCGTTTTGCTCTTCACCATGGGTTTTTTCATCAAGCGCATCGTCAACCGACCCTTGCAGGCCATTTTGCGCGGCATCGAATCCCTGCGCGCCGGACGCCTGGAAACCCCGGTGCGCCTGAACCGCTCCGACGAATGGGGGCGCATCGAAGAGGCCTTAAACACCCTGGCCCGGGATCTTTCCAGTTCCTATTCGGCCCTGCGGGAATCGGAAAAAAACTACCGCGACATTTTCGAAAAGGCCTCGGAAGGCATTTTCCAGACCACACCCCTGGGCCGCTTCTACAGCGCCAACCCGGCCATGGCCCGCATCCTCAACTACGACTCCCCCCAGGAACTGCTGACCCAGGCCAAGGACATCGGCCAGGAGCTGTTCACCAGCCAGACGGACTGGGAGGCCCTGATCCAGAGCCTTTTGGCCGCAGGCGAAACACGCGGCTTCGAAACCCGCATGCAGCGCAAGGACGCCGTGGTCATCTGGGTCTCCATCAACGCCCACACCATCCTCGACGCCTCCGGGGACATTCTCTATTTCGAGGGCACGGTGACCGACATCACCGCCCGCAAACGCGCCGAACGGCGTCTGGACGTGCTTATCCGGCACTTAAAGACCGCCGTGGTGGACCGCACCCGCAAGCTGTCCGTCAAGGCCGCCGAACTCGAAGCGGCCAACCGCAGCTTGACCGAGCTCGACCATATGAAATCCGCCTTCCTGTCCTCGGTCTCCCACGAACTGCGCACCCCGCTGACCTCCATCCTGGGCTTTTCCAAGCTCATTTTAAAGGACTTCGAGCGGGCCTTTTTGCCCACCGCCCAGGCCGATCCAGACACGGCAGGCCGGGCCGAACGCATCGTCCACAATCTGGAGATCATCGCCAACGAGGGCGAGCGCCTCACCCGGCTCATCAACGACGTCCTGGACTTAAGCCGCATCGAGTCCGGGCGCATGGTCTGGAACGATCTGACCGTCAATCCGGCCGAGGTTCTGGAGCGATCCGTGGAAGCCGTACGCGGCCAGTTCGACGGCAACCCCCTGGTGCGCCTGACCGTCTCCTTGTCCGAGGCGCTGCCCGCCATCCGGGTGGACCCCGACCGGCTCATGCAGGTGGCCATCAACCTCCTGCACAACGCGGCCAAGTTCACGCCCTCGGGCGAGGTGCGCCTCACGGCCCGACATCTGGGCGGGGAAAACGTCCTGCGGGTGCGGGTGGAGGATACCGGGGTGGGGGTCGCCCCGGAAAATCTGGAGCGCATTTTCGACAAGTTCCAACAGGTCAAATCCGGCCCGACCCTGGAGGACAAGCCCCGGGGGACGGGCCTTGGCCTGTCCATCTGCCGCCAGATCGTCAGCCACTACGGCGGACGCATCTGGGCCGAATCCACGCCGGGTCAGGGAACCCGGGTCACCTTCGATCTTCCCCTGGCCCAGACGCCGCCACAGACGAAAACCCCCGCCGCCTGACGCCCCGGGGACATCCGGAATGCGGGGAGGACGACGCCTCGGCGACGGTCTGACGTTTGGGCACGGCCGCATCCAGGCCCGACGCGACGAATGGAACGCGTCCGGCCCGGGTGTGCGGCCCGATCCCCTTGCCGGGGACGAAGGTGGTGTGCAGAAAACGGCGGTCAAACAGACGCCAGGGGTCCGAGGCCACCGCATCCGGCGCCAGATGCCGCCACCGGTAGCCCAATTCCCGGAAATAACGGCTGGCGCAGGCGCGGCGCCCGATTTCCCCGGCGGCCAGCAGGGCTGCGTCGCGACGACAACGCGAGCCGGACATGACGCGCAGGGTGCGGCGGCAAAAACCCCGGCGCAGGAAGATGGCCTTGACCCGGCGATATTCGCGGTAGCGGCTGCAGGCGTCGGCCTGACACAGACCCGCCGCCGCCAGCCATCCCGAGGCCATGCCGGTGAGCGCCCAGCCTGCGGCGGCAAACCCCCGTTCGAAGGCCTCGAATCCGACCCCGCCGAAAAAACCCGCCGCGCACAGGGCCAACACCGTCGAGACATGGGGAAAGGGCGCAGCCCGCAGGTAGCGGCAGGCCTGTCTGGTCCATGGCCCGCCCCCGGGCCCGGCCGCATGCGCCGTCGTTTTCCCGGCCTGTCGGCGATTCGTGGCCACGCCCGCCATCTCCCGGACTACTCCGCCAATACCCGCAGTTTCCCGGCCAGTTCCGCCAACTCCCCCACGGCGTCGGCCGACTCCACCATGCCCTCGGCGGTCTCGGCCGAGATGCGGCTGACCTCGTCCATGGCCGCGCTGACGTGCTCGCTGGCCGCCGACTGTTCCTCGGCCGAGGCCGCGATGGAGCGCACCTGATCGGCCGTGGCCGTGACCAGTTGCACGATGTCCGTCAGATAGCCGCCGGACTGCTGGGCCATGCGGGTGCTCTCGCTGATCTCCCGGGCCGCGCCCTGGGTGGCCTCCATGTTCTCGGCGGCCCCGCGCTGGATGTCGGCCACGGCCGTCTCCACCTCCTTGGTGGCGGTCATGGTCTTTTCGGCCAGCTTGCGCACCTCGTCGGCCACCACGGCGAAGCCGCGTCCGGCCTCCCCGGCCCGGGCGGCCTCGATGGCCGCGTTTAAGGCCAAAAGATTGGTCTGGTCGGCAATGTCGCTGATGACCCCGATGATGCGTCCGATGCCCTGGGCCTTCTCCCCCAGGCCCTCCATCTTGTCCCGCAGGGACACCACCTGCTGTTCCACGGCGGCGATGGAGGCCACGGCCTTTTGCACCACCTGGGCCCCCTCCTCGGCCTTGGTCCGGGCGCTGGCGGCGTTTTGGGCGGCCTCGGCGGCGTTTTTGGCCACCTCCAGGACGGCGGCGTTCATCTGGCCCATGGCCGTGGCCGTCTCGCCCACCCGGCGGCTTTGCCGCTCGGAGCCCTGGCGCACCTCGTCCACCTGTCCGGAGATGCCTTCCAGGGCCTTGGCGATACGTCGCCCGACGACGTTGATCTCCTCGCCCACCCGGCTGGTGCGCTCCAGGTTCTCGGCCATGGCCCGCTCGGCCCGCACCATGGCGGTCACGTCCCGGGCCACCTCCACGTAGCCCAGGGTCCGGCCCGAGGCGTCGCGCATGACCCCGCTGACGGGTTTGACGAAGCGCGCCGCATCGCCAAGGGTGATCTCGATGATGCCGGACTCGGCCCCCCCGGCGGCGTCATCCGCACATCCGGCCGCATCCCCGGCGGAGCAGGCCGCCGCGTCGCACAGGGCCGCCGGGAAGACGTCCCGGCAGGTCGCCCCGGCAAGGCTCTCCTGGCTTTTCCCGGCCAGGACGGCGGCCCGGGCGTTGGCCGCGATGATGCGCATGTCCCCGTCCACGGCGAAAATCGGGTCGTCCACGGCGTTTAGCATGTTCACGTAATTGGCGTTGACCCGGGCGGCCTGGTCGTTGGCGTCGAGGATGGCGTTAAACGCCGTGGACAGGCGGCCCACCTCGTCGCGGCCCTCGGCCAGACGCAGAGAATGGTCCCCGGCGGCGATGCGCCGGGCGGCCTCCTCGGCCCGGCGCAGGGGCCGGGTCACGTAGCCGCTGGCCAAAAGGGCCAGGACGATGCCCACGGCCACGGCCACGCCCGCGCTCAAAAAGGCGGCCTGGGTCAGATGCGCCCCCATGCCGTGATCCAGGTCGGCGGCGTCCACGCCCACGGCCACATGCCAGTCCCAGGGCTCGAAATACCGCACCAGGGCCTTTTTGGGGGTCTCGCCGGAGACGTAGTCCACCAGACCGTCTTTTTGGTCCAAGAGCCTTTGCCCGAAGGGATAGTCCTTGAGGTTTTTGCCGCGCAGGTCCGGGTCGTTGCTTTGCAGGATGTCGCCTGCGGAGTTGTAGACAAAGGCGAACCCCTTGCCCGCCACCCGGGTGGCCTCCAGGGCGGCGCGCAACTGCATGCTCATGATGGGGCGGCCCACATAGACCACGGCCATGACCTTGCCTTCGGCGTCCATGATGGGCTTGTACGCCGTGACGTACCAGTCACCGACCACGAAGGCCCGGCCCCGGTAGGTCTCGCCGCGCAGGCAGGCCTGATAGACCGGGCTCGATTCGTCGATATAGGTGCCCACGGCCCGCTCCCCGTCGGGACGGCGCACGTTGGTGGACACCCGCACCATCTTCCCGGGGAGCACCTGGAAGATGGTGGCCGTGCCGCCGACCATTTTTTGCATCTGGTCCACGATCTCGAAGTTTCCGGTGATGTCCTGGTAGCCTGCGGTGAGCTTGGGGACATGGGCCTTTTCCCTGGCCCCGGTGGCCTGGTTGACGATCTCCATGGACACGGGGCGGGTGCGGTCCTCCTCCACCTGGCCGAAACGGGCCATTTCCATGAACAGCAGCTCCAGGTCGGCGTTGACCTTTTCCTGGGTGATGGCGTTTTGCATCTTGACGGCGGACATGACGTCGGCGCTCACTGTTGCGAGAAACGTCCCGCCCATTTCCGAGAGCGCCGGGATGACCCGCCACTGGTTGATGCCGCCCATGATGGCCGTGGACAAAAGGGCCAGGACGATGCCGCCGAGGATGATCTTTGCCGTGAGCGTAAGGGAACGGAACATGCGAGCCTCCGGGGAAAAAGTCGTGCCGGATGAAAGACGCCCGCTGCGTCTCGCAAACCTTGCAGGGGATGCTATCCTACAAGGAGGGGAAAATTGTCAAATTGTGTGCGGATAAATGCACAAATTCGTGAAACGCCGCAGGCGGCGGCCGCGGCTCCGGGCCGCCCCGGCCTCCCGCCGCCAGCCATGGACAGTCAGGATCAGACCCGGCCCGGCGTGCCCATCCAGTCCCCGAGCCAGGGGCGCTGCGCCTGTCGCAGTTCCTCGAACATGTCCCGGATCTGGTCCAGGGTGCAGACGGCGGCGGTCACCGGGTCGAGGGACAGGGCGTACAACGCGGCCTCGGGGCGCTTTTCCAGGGCCGCCTCCACCACCAACCCCTGGACGCTCACGTTGCTCGCGCACAGCGCCGCGCATTGGCGGGGAAGGCTGCCCACAGCCACGGGATGCAGCCCGGTCCCGTCCACATAGACCGGAACCTCCACCATGCATTCGGCGGGCAGATTCGCCACCAGCCCGTTGTTGGGCAGGTTGGCGTTGACCCGGACGGTTTGGCCGGAAACCATGGCCTGGATGATCCGGGGGGCGTTGAGCACGTTTCGGCGTACCTCCACGGGCTTTTCTCCGGCCAACTGGGCCTCGATCTCGGCCGTCCCTGCGGCATGGACCCGCCGCTCCAGGTTCAGGAGATCCCAGCGCCGGGGCAGGAAGCGGTTGATGGTCTCCTCGTTTTTGCGGAAGTAGGGCACGTAGTCCGTAAAATGCCAGTGGTTTTCCGTGGACCACAGGCCGAAGTGGCGCAGGATCTCGCAACGCACCCCGTCGGCGGCCATGACCTCGGGGTTTTCCGGCAACGTTCGTATCTCGGGGTACATGTCCCGACCCTGGTATTTCAGGGACAGGATCCAGGACATGTGGTTGATGCCCCCGAAGGTGAATTCCACCCCTTCGGGCACGGGGCTGTACATGAGCCTCGCCCAGGCCTCGGGGCTGTGCGGATGATCCACCCATGGACCGATGCCCAGGTACCCGGCCAACTGGGCCACGGTGTAGGTCACGCCGTAGCACAGCCCGATGGAGGTTATGGGCGAGGCCTTGCGGGCGGCCCAGACCAGGGGGGCCAAGGGATTCGACTTGTTGATGAAAAGCGCCTCGGGGCACAGCTTTTCCATGTCCCGCAGGATGGACAGCATGGGCCCGATGTGGCGCAGGGCCCGGAACACGCCGCCGGGGCCAAGGGTGTCGCCCACCTCCTGGATCACCCCGTATTTTTTAGGGATGTCCATGTCCAGCCGCCAGGCCTCAAGGCCGCCCGCCTGGATGGCGCAGATGACGAAATCCGCGCCGCGCAGGGCCTTTTTCTGGTCCGTGGTGGCCGTGACCCGGGCCTTGATCCGATTCTGGGCGACCATAAGCCGCACCAGCCGCAGGGTCCGGTCCAGTATCGCGGGATTGACGTCCTCCAGGACGACGGTCGCGCCGCCCAGGCTCTCGTGGGAAAAAAGCGAGGACAACATCTGACGGGTGAACATGACGCTTCCCGCGCCGATGATGACGATTTTGGGCATGGTCCCTTATTCCCGTTTGGTTTTGAGCACCAGGGCGTGGACGGAAACCGAGACGATGATGATCAGGCCGTAGACCAGCCGGGTCCAAAACCCGGCCAATCCGGCGGCGACGATGCCCGCCTCGATGATGCCGATGATGATCGAGCCCGCCACCGTGCCGTAGATGGTGGCCTTGCCCCCGAAAACCGACGTGCCGCCGATAAACACCGAGGCGAAGACCAAAAGCAGGTAGCCCTCGCCCTGGGTTGGCCACCAGTTGGCCATCTCCAGGCAGATCAACACGGCCACGAAGGCCGACAGTCCGCCCATGAACATGAACAGTCCGTAGCGGGCCCGGTTGACGGGCACCCCCATCATTTTCGCGGCCCGGTAGTTGTCGCCTACAAACAGCAGGGCGTCCCCGAAGACGTGGCGGTGCATCACGTACCAGAAAAGGACGGCCAGGCCCAGGCACCACAGGGCGTGGGCCGGGATCACCCCGAAAAGACGCCCCACCAGGAGGTCGTAGGTGGCGGTCTCCCGGACATCCACCAGATTCAGGGCCAGCCCGTCGGCCAGGACGATGGCCGCGCCGCGCCAGAAAAACTGGGTTCCGATGGTGGCGATGATCGACGGCGCCCCCACGCCCACCACCAAAAAACCGTTCAGCAGCCCGGCCAGCACCCCCGTGGCCAGGGCCGCCGCCACCCCAAGCGCCGCACTGCCGCAGGCCGTAAACACCGAGGCGAAGGCCAGTCCGCTGACGGCCATGACCGAGGGGAACGACAGGTCCATCTCCCCCGAGGCCACGCAAAAGGTCAGTCCCAGGGCCAAGAGGGTGGTGAAGGGAATGGTCGATAAAAACGACAGGTAGATGCGTGCGCCCAAAAAGGTCTGGGGGCTGGCGATCATGAACACCGAAAGCAGCACGGCCAACAGGATGGTGACCCCGATCTGGGGCCCGAAATTTCGGATGAAGGAGCGGGAAACGGGGGTCACGCGCCCACCCGGCCTGCGGCCGCGTCCATGAGGGCCCGCAGGAGGCCCTCCTGGGACAGCTCGGATTTGGCGTATTGGCCGATGCACATGCCCCGATCCAGGAGAAAAAAGCGGTCTGCGGCCATATAGGCATGGGCCATGTTGTGGGAAATGAACAGGCAGGCCTTGCCCTCGGCCCGGACCTGGCCGATGAACTCCAACACCTTGCCCACCTCCGTAAGCGACAACGCCGTGGTGGGTTCGTCCAAAATGACGATGTCGGCCTGGAAATGCATGGCCCGGCCGATGGCCAAGCCCTGCCGCTCGCCGCCGGAGAGGACGCCCACCTCGGCGTCGGCGTCCAGGCCCGGGCCGCGCAGGCCCAGGCGTCCGTGCAGGATGTCCAGGGTCTCGGCCCGTTCCCGGGCCACGTCGATAAATCCCAGGCGATTGGTCCGGGACCGCCCCATGAACACGTTGCGCCACAGGGGTTGCTTCTCCCCCAGGGAGCGGTCCTGATGGACGGTCTCCACCCCCAGGCTTCGGGCGGTCTGGACGGTGAAGCGCCGGATGTCCACCGCCTTGCCCTTAATGCGCATTTCACCGGAGTCGGCCGTGATCACCCCGGAGAGGATCTTGACCAGCGTGCTTTTCCCGGCCCCGTTGTCGCCAAGAAGGGCCACCACCTCGCCCGGATGCAGGCTAAAGTCGATGTCGCGCAAAGCGGCCGCCCCATGGAAGGATTTGCAGATGCGCCGCAGGGCGACAAGCGGCGCGGGGGGATTCGGATCGGCCACGGCGGGACTCCGGGTTGGCGGGGGTGGGCAGGATCGGTGCAGCCGAAACCGTGGCCACGCCCCGGCGCCGCCGGACAGGCTTGCGGCGGCGCCGGGGTCGCGAGCCGTCGCTACCGCAATCCCTTCTTGGCCAGGGGGGCGATGAAGTCGATGTTGTCCTTGTGCACGAATCCGGCCCCGGTCTCGATGACCAGGCCCGAGAAGCCGAACTTCTTGGTCAGCGCGATCTGCAAAACCGGCAGGTAGCCCTGCAGGAAGGGCTGTCCGTCGCCCACCAGGTCCACGTAGCCGCTTTTGATGGCCGCAGCCGTGGCCGGGGACAGGCTGAAGCCGCAGCCGATGATCTTGTCCGGGGCCACCCCGGCGGCGCGGAAAAAGTTCTCCAACTGGCCGGTCAGGGCCCCATGGTCCATGAACACGACCTTGGTGTCCGGGTTGGCGGCCAGGGCGGCGGTCATCAGCGGCGCGCCCAGGGAGGCGTCCTTGTCGATCTCCGGGGTGATCTCCATGTAGCCCACGGCGAGCCCGGCCTTTTCCAGGGTCTCGATGATGCCCACGGTGCTCAAGCCCCGGGTAGGCTTGCTTTTGAGGCCCCACACCAGGGCTTTGTCGCCTTTGGCGAGCCCGAAGCGGCGGATGGCCTCGGAGGCCAGGGCGATGCCCCGGGCCTTGTTGTCCACGCCCGCGTAGCCGAAGCCCTTGGACTGGTTGGCGGCCGTCAGCCCGGGAAGTTCCGTATCCGTGGCCGTGACCACGATGCCCTTGGCGATGGCCTCGCTTATCAGCGGGGCATAGGCGTCGTCGCCGGGATGTCCCATGACCACGATGCCGTCGGGCTTGGCGGCCAGGGATTTCTTGAAATTCTCCACCATGACCTGCGGATCCCAGTCGGAATAGACGAATTTCACCTCGCAGCCGAGGTCGGCGGCGGCCTGGGCGGCCCCGTTTTGCACCACCGTGGCGTAGGGCTCGCCCACGGCCCCGCCCACGTCGAAATAAATGGTCAGCCCCTTGCCCGTCTGTTCCAGCTTCTCTGCGGCAAAGACCGTCGTGGCGGCGAACATTCCCAGGACGCACATGACGGCGAGCGCCAGGCGGCAACTATTTCGCATTCCTATTCCCTCCGGTAAAATGGATAGAAAAACATAATATATTAATATAACAGGAAATTTTTATCCGGTCCAGCAAAGCATGCGGCATCGCGGACAAAAGCCCGCGCCGCAAGGAAGGGGTCGTGACGGATTCAGCGGCATTTCAAACGGCGGGAAACCTCGGAGGCGGGGAA
>NZ_JAZHDB010000189.1:0-2610 GCF_036584575.1 Desulfolutivibrio sp. | reverse complement strand
CCCATGGCCGGGACGCGGACGACCCGGACTGCGGCTGTAAAGACGAAATATCCAACAAAGCGGGTGCGCCATGCGTTCCTACCTCATCGAGGAACTGACCGAAGACGATATGCAGAGCATCAAGGCCAGGCTTTCTGAGAAAGGCTTCAAGGGCTCCCTGGACGACATCTATTTCATCCCCTTCCCCATGGAGATGTTAAACGACGAACAGACCGAGCACATCGCTGAATGCGGCCCGTATGTTCTGGTCCTGGAGACGGGGCAGGACTCCATCAAGATGGAGCTTTTGGTGCGGGGCAAGGGCAGGCTGCGGTGTTCCTGCATCAGCTATTGCACGCCGGAGCAGCGCAACCAGATGATCGATTTTCTGGACAACTTCATTCGCGAACTGGACATCCCGGTGTGAGCCGTCCCGGCAGTCCCGGGGTTTTGGACTCCGGGAAATGACCCCCACCCTGTCCGCGCCGCTTCCGGCCAGGCTTGGCGACCTTTCCCCGGCCCAGGCCAGGTTGTGCCTCGCGATCCGGGCCTTTCTCCTGGAGCGGGCCCCGGATGTCTCCAGCGCGTCCGTGGTGGTCGGGGTCTCGGGAGGACCGGACTCCACCGCCCTTTTGGCCATCCTGCGTCTTCTGGCCCCCGGCCTGGGCCTGACCCTGAGCGTGGCCCACCTGGACCACGGCCTGCGCCCGGAGTCGGCGGACGAGGCCCTGGCCGTGGCCGCCCTGTGCCGCAGCATCGGCCTGCCCTGCCTGACGGAACGGGCCGCCCTTCCGGGACCGGGTTCCCCGGGCCTTGAGGCGGCATCCCGAAACGCCCGGTACGCCTTTTTCGAGAAGGTCCGGGCCACGGTCGGGGCCGGGTTCGTCGCCGTGGGACACACCCAAAACGACCTGGCCGAGGATATGCTTCTGCGGCTTGTACGCGGCTGCGGCTGGCCGGCCCTGGGCGGCATGTCCGCCTTCGATCCGCGCCGTCGGCTGGTGCGGCCGCTTTTGCTCACGCCCCGGGCGCGCCTGACCGGTTTTCTGGCCGAAATCGGGATGACGGCCGCCGACGATCCCAGCAACGCCGACCCCGCCTATCGCCGCAACCGCGTCCGACACCGCATCCTGCCCCTTTTCTTGGCGGAAAACCCGGGCTTTCTGGATGTGGCGGCCCGGCTGTGGCGCCAGGCCGACCTGGACCGGCAGGCTTTCGCCGCCGATCCCGTCCTCAAAACCGGGCCGCAGTACGCCGCAAACGGGGATGTTCTGATCTCCCGGAGGGTGCTGTCCGGACTGCCTCCGGCCCGGCGCATCCGGCTCTTCAAGGCGATCCTGGACCGGCTCGGCCCGGGCGAGTCCCTGACGGACACCCTTTTTCGCCTGGATCGGGCCGTTTCGGCCAGACGGGGGGGGGCCACGTTTCAATTCCCAGGGGGAAAAACCGCCCGGATTTTTGCCGCAAACGTTCGCTTTCGCGGCCGGGGCGCATTGACAGAAATTGGCGCTGAAGATAGAAAGGGAGATTGTGAAATTTTAAACGAGGAGGCCTCGCCCGTGAATATCCTGATTTTCGGACCCAATGGCAGCGGTAAGGGAACCCAGGGTTCCCTGGTGAAAAAGAAATTCAACCAAGCCCATATCGAATCCGGCGCGATCTTCCGCGAGCACATCGGCGGCGGCACGGAACTGGGCAAAAAGGCCAAGGAATATATCGACAAGGGCGAACTCGTCCCCGACGACATCACCATTCCCATGATCCTATCCACTTTGAAGGACAAGGGCAAGGACGGATGGCTGCTGGACGGTTTTCCGCGCAACATCGTCCAGGCCCAGAAGCTGTGGGAGGCCCTGCAGGCCGCGGGCATGAAGCTGGACTACGTCATCGAGATCCTTTTGCCCCGCCAGATCGCCAAGGACCGCATCATGGGCCGCCGCCTGTGCGCCAACGACGCCAACCACCCCAACAACATCTTCATCGACGCCATCAAGCCCAAAGGCGACGAGTGCCGGGTGTGTGGCGGCGCGCTAAAGACCCGTTCCGACGACCAGGACGAGGACGCCATCAACAAGCGCCACGACATCTACTACGACACCAAGACCGGCACCCTGGCCGCCGCCTATTTCTACAAGGATCTGGCCGCCAAGGGACAGACCAAATACATCGAACTCAACGGCGAAGGCAGCATCGACTCCATCAAGGAGACCCTGCTGGCCAAGATCTCCTAGGGCTTACGCCTCCTTTCGCAAAAAACGGCCCCGGCGGATAGCCGGGGCCGTTGGTTCTCGCGGACCCCTTGCGGCCACAACCGGAAGGGGTCCGTCCTTTTCGAGCGTCCGATGCGGATGCACGCATCACGGCCCAAGGCGCCTGTCCCGGGCATGCCGCTTCGAGAAACGGGCTGTCAGCCCTCCACCCTCCGCGTCCTGGCCGGAATTTCGAAACGAATCCACAGGTTACTGTTCCCAGCGCCCGGCAAGACGACGGCAGGGCGTGCGGACTCCCTGGCGTCGCCATTCCCGAAGTCCCAGGATCACGGGGTCAACAGGTCGAGAAGCGCGGCATGCAGGAGGCCGTTGGTGGCCAGGATGGTCGGGGCCGTGAGGCCATACGGGACGTCTGGGAGGT
>NZ_JAZHDB010000188.1:0-14383 GCF_036584575.1 Desulfolutivibrio sp. | reverse complement strand
TCTCCCAACCGTTGAACTCGCCCACCAGGGACACGGTCGCGGCGTCCTTGGCCAGTTCCTTGTCCACGGTAAAAGTGACCTTGCATATGGGCTTGCTTTTGAGAAATTTCTTGCCAAGCGACATGGGTGCATCCTCCCGAAGGCGACATATTCCTTGTACAGGAATCGTCTCGCCCGTGCGCCGTCTGCGGCGCGTTCATGACGCCAAAGCGAATCATCGTGGCATGGCATCGTTTTGCCAACCGTGACACTACCTCAAGGCCTACCCAAGAACGTTGCGGTTGTAAATCGTTTTGGCGACGAGCCCTTGACCGGGCGCCCCCCGGAAAAACGCCATGGGCCGCCGCCCGCAGGCGCCTCCCGGGCCGTTGGGGGGCCTATTTATGGGTGTTGGAAAACATGGCCATGAGCCGGATGGCGGCCGGGCCCAGGATGATCAGCAACAGCGTGGGGAAGATGAAAAAGACCAGGGGCATAAGCAGCTTGACCGGCAGCTTGGCCGCGATCTCCTCGGCCCGCTGGAACCGCTTGGTGCGCATGGCGTCGGCGTAAACCCGAAGGGTCTGGGCGATGCTCGTGCCGAACATGTCGGCCTGGATGAGAAGCGCCACCAGACTGCCCACATCCTCCAGGCCCACCCGGGTGGCCAGGTTTTTGAGGGCCTCGCGGCGGGATTTTCCGGCCCGAAGCTCCAGGGTCAAAAGCCTCAGTTCGGAGCTTAAGACCGGCTCCTTGTGGGCCAGCTCCATCCCCACCCGCTGGATGGCCCCGTCCAGGCCCATGCCCGCCTCCACGCAGACCACCAGGAGGTCCAGGGCGTCGGGCAGTCCGTTCTGGATGGCCCGCTGCCGTTTGGTCACCAGATGGTTGAGGACCAGGCCCGGGGCGTAGAAAAAGGCCGCCACAATGCCCGCGCCCACGACGAACTTGTATTCCGGGCGCATGGTGGGCATGACCACCAAAACCAGGCCCGCCGCCAGGCCGATCCCGGCCAGGGCCATGCCGATCTTTATGCCCCAATAGATTTCCACGGCGTTTTGGCCGCGAAATCCGGCGTGCAGGAGGGTGGCCTTGGTGGCGGAGATGTCCTCGGCCTTGGAGGGCTGGACCTTGCGCCCGAAGGACTCGGCCGCTGACAAAAAAAAGTCCGTCAGCCAACCCAGGGTGCCGGGGCGTCGCCGGGTCGCGTCCTGGGGGGTGAGTCCCAGGGTGCGGCCCATGATCTCCCGGCGGCGGCGCAACTCCTCCAGATGGGCGAAGACGCCGAGCACCAGGGCGAACACCGTCAGATGGGCCAGCATGGCCACGGCCAGGGCGGCCACAAGCGTCGCGTCCATGATAATGGCCTCTCTTTGTTGGCGCGGCCGGTCAGACCGCGATACGGATCATCTTGCGCATCACGAGAATGCCGAAAAGCATCATGCCGCCGCAGGTCCACAGAATCATCCGGCCCAGGGGGTCGTCCACCAGAAGCATAATGTAGCTGGGGTTGCTGGCGTAGATGGCGCCGGCCACGCCAAAGGGCATAAGCGACAGCACCAGCGCCGCAAAACGGCCCTCGGCGGACAGGATGCGGATGCGCCCGCGCAGCTTGAACCGCTCCCGGATAAGCGACGAGATGTTCTCCACGATCTCGGCCAGATTGCCGCCGGTCTCGCTCTGGATCTTCAGCGACACCACAAAAAAATTGAGGTCCGGGCAGTCCACCCGGTCCATGATGTTGTCCAGGGCTTCCATGAGGGTCACCCCGAAATTGATCTCCTCCAGGGTCTTGCCGAACTCCATGCGGATGGGATCGTCGAACTCCTGCCCCACCATGGCCATGCCGCTGTTGAAGGTGTGCCCGGCCTTGAGCGCCCGGGCCACCAGGTCCAGGGCCTCGGGGAGCTGCTTTTCGAAGTGGGCCATGCGCCGCTTGCGCTTGAGGCGTATCCACCAAAAGGGCAATGCCGCCAGGGCGGCGGACGCGATGGCGGCCAGGATGGTGTTGCGGGTGAGCAGTTGGACAAAGACCGCCCCGAACACGGCCAAGACCAGGGAGGACAGCACGAACACCCCCAGGGGGGCGTGGATGTCGGCCTGAGCCAGCATGCGGTCCACGGCCGAGGTCCAGCGTTGCCGGGACAGGGCCGTGTCCAGCCAGGGCATGGCGCTTAGATGGTGTTTTTTGACGATGTCCAGGGGGGCCGCGTCCGTCTCCCGGCCGGTCAGTTCGGCCAACCGGCGCGACAGGCGCTCCTTTTCGGCCCGGCCCCGGGAATGCCAGACCAGAACCGTGGCCACGGCCAGATAGGCAAAGGCCGCAAAGACCAACACGGACAAAAGAGGCGGCATGTGGGTTGGGCCTCCCGGCGCGGCGGCGTGCGGTTGGGGGTGACGGGGGGGCGGCGTTCGCCCACCCGGGACAGGCGCCATCATCCTGCGCGTGGCGGCGGCCCTAGACCTCCACCACGTTCCTGGGGTCGAAAATGGTCTCGGGGAGCTTGATTCCCTTGGCCTCGAACTTGGAGGCGAACTTCGGCCGGATGCCCCGGGACAAGAACGCGCCCTTGACCCGGGCGTCCGGGGTCAGCCCGCGCTGCTCAAAGGCGAAAATCTCCTGCATGGTGATGACCTCGCCCTCCATGCCGGTGATCTCCTGAAAGCTCGTCAGCTTGCGCGAGCCGTCGGAAAACCGGGCGATCTGCACGATCACGTCCACGGCCGAGGCGATGTAGCGTTTCAGCGACAGCGGCGAGATGGCAAGGCCCGCCATGGCCACCAGGGTCTCCAGACGCATCAGCGCGTCGCGGGGGCTGTTGGCGTGGATGGTGGCCAGGGAGCCGTCGTGGCCGGTGTTCATGG
Organism: Desulfolutivibrio sp.; assembly: GCF_036584575.1. NCBI lineage: Bacteria > Pseudomonadati > Thermodesulfobacteriota > Desulfovibrionia > Desulfovibrionales > Desulfovibrionaceae > Desulfolutivibrio > Desulfolutivibrio sp. The sequence goes on along the minus strand of NZ_JAZHDB010000188.1, from coordinate 11,539 downwards.
CCTGGAGCATGTCCAGGGCCTCGGCCCCGCGCACCTCGCCCACAAGGATGCGATCCGGGCGCATGCGCAGGCAGTTTTTGACCAGGTCGCGCTGGGTGACCTCGCCCCGGCCCTCGATGTTGGGCGGCCGCGACTCCAGGCGCACCACATGATCCTGCTTGAGTTGCAGTTCGGCCGCGTCCTCCACGGTGACGATGCGTTCGTCGTGGGGGATAAAGCCCGAGAGGCAGTTGAGCATGGTGGTTTTTCCGGTGCCGGTGCCGCCGGAGATCAGGATGTTGAGCCGGGCCAGGACGATGCCCCGCAAGACCTCGGCGATGTCCGGGGTGATGGCCTTGAAGCCGATGAGATCCTGGGCCGTGAGCTTGTCCTTGGAAAATTTGCGGATGGACAGGGCCGGGCCGTCGATGGCCAGGGGGGGGATGATGGCGTTGACCCGGGAGCCGTCGGGAAGTCGCGCGTCCACCATGGGGGAGGATTCGTCCACCCGGCGGCCCACCCGGGAGACGATGCGGTCGATGATCTTTTTTAAGTGCGAATTGTCCTTGAAGCGCGACCCCGTGAGCACCAGTTTGCCTTTGCGCTCCACGTAGATCTGGCGAAAGGAATTGACCAGGATGTCGTTGACGGAATCGTCCTTGAGGAAGGGTTCGAGCGGCCCAAGGCCCAGCATCTCGTCCTTGACCTCGCCGATCAGGCGCTCCCGCTCCCCCTGGTTGAGGGGGGTCTGCCCGAACTCCTCGCGCAGAAGCTTCTCCACCAGCCGACCGATCTCGGCCGCCAGGGCCTCGGGGTCCAGGGAATCGAGCAGGGACAGGTCGATCAGGTCGATCAGCCGGTCATGGATGCGGGTCTTGACCTCGTAATATTCGTCCCCGGCCATGCCCGTATCCTTGGCGGCGGCGGGCGGCTCGAAGCGGGGGGGCATGCCCCGGATGGCGCGGCGGGGTGAATTGTCCATGGGGCGTTATCCTTGGCGTTTGCCTGCGGACAAAAAGGGAAGGCCGAAAAGTCCGCGTCCCTTCTTGGCCTCACCGGGCGGGACCAGGGCCCGGGCCAGATCCCCGATGGACCGGGTGACCTCGGCCTTGGGGGCGATCTCGGCCAGGGTCTTGCCCTGGTTTATGGCCGCAAGCGTGGTCTTGTAGTCGTTTTGTATCCTGCGGAAGACCTTGATGCCCAGGGCCTTTTCCATGTCCTCCACGGACAGGTCGCTCTCGGGCAGGTGCCTGTTGACCACCACCTTGAGCTTTTGCACCAGATCCCCCTCCACGCCCCGCATGTTCTCCATGAACCGGCGCACGTTGGCCAGACAGGGCAGATTCTGGACGCACACCAGGACGATGTCGTCGGAGATGTCCATGACCTTGAGGGTGATCTCGTCCAGATACATGCCCAGGTCGATAACCACGGTGTCGAAAAGCGACCGCATGCAGGTCAAGAGCGCCGTGATGTTCTCCGGGGTGGCCATCTGCAAGTCCTCCAGGCGGCTGGGGGGCGGCAGGAGGTAGAGCCCCGAGGCGTGCCGGGAGATGATGCTCATGAGGTAGGTGGCGTCCAGGCGGGAGATGTTGCCGATGATCTCGCCCCAGTGGTAGCGCGGATGCAGATCCAGGAAAAGCTGCACCTCGCCAAACGGCAGGTTCATGTCCATGAGCGAGACCATGGCCCCCTCCTTCCTGGACAAAAAGGAGGCGGCCAGGTTGACGGCCAAGGTGGTGGTGCCCACCCCGCCCTTGGCCCCGAAGACGTTGATGATCCGCCCCTGGCGCGGCGCGGCGCCGCCAGCGCCCTGGCGTTCGGCCAGGCGTTTGTCGCGGCGCTCCTTGAAGCGCCAAAGCGCCATGCGGATTTCATCCTCGGGGGAGTCGGCCTGGAAAAATTCGCGCACCCCGGCCCGCATGGCCTGCATGAGGGTATCCTTGGACAGGCGCGGGGCCACCAAAAAGACCTCGACCCCGTGCGCGGCATCGAGAAAGGGGCGCAGCTCCTCGAGCTCCGGCCCGATGTCCTCGGAGGCGGCCTCCCGCACCACCAGTTCGACCAGGCTTGTCGCGGCCCCGAGCACCTCGAAATCGGCAAACTCCGCCAAGCGCCGTTCAAAGGCGGCGCGCACGCCGTGGTCGGCGACATCCAAAACAACGGCGATCTTTTCCTGCATGTGAGCCTAGAGGAACCGTCGCGCCGACAGGCCATGGCCCTGGGCCGGGGCGGCGATTCGCGTTGGTTCGTTGGCGGCGCTGCGCCGCGTGCGCGACACCGGGCAGGGCTTGTCCCGCCAGGGGCGGGAACCGCCGAAGACGGCGGGGTGCGGCGCACAACCAGGTCGCGTGGAAAACAACATACGCCGTTTCCGGGGGGATGAAAACCGCTCCCCCGCCCGGAATACGGGCTTAATTCGCGGACTTTCCGCTGTCTTTGGGGGTAAAAAGCACGGCGTCGGTCGCGCCCCCCCCGGCCCCGCCCTTGCTCCCGGCTTTGATGGGGGCGGGCTTGTTCTGGTACTGACTCATGGTGTTGGCGGCCTTCTGGCCGTCGAAGCCGGCGACCGGCGTGCCCTCGGCCCCGGCGTCGGGGTTGAGCTTCTGATTGGTGAAGACCGTATGGAAGGATTCCCCGAAGTGCGTGTCGCTGTTGCGGGTCACCTCGTTGCACCCGCCGGGCCCGCAGGCCAAAAGGGCCACGAGCGCCAAGGCCAGGGAGAGGGATGTGCCGTGGGTCATGGGGGCTCCTTAGCCTGCGCGGCCTGTCACTGGCTCAGCTCCCGGGCCTGGGCCACGGGAGGCAGGGCCGCGCCGAACTGTCCGTCCAGGCCGTTGGCCTCGGCGGTTTTGGCAGGACCGGCCTTTTTTTCCGTGACCGGGTCCGGGGCGATGTTGAGGAAAAATTCCATGTCGTCCGGCGGGGTGTAGTTGTCCGTGGGCAGGCGGATGGCCGACTTGTCCAGGGGCTTGGCCAGATGGGCGGTGATGATGATCACCAGCTCGGTTTCCTTGTTGGTGTACTGGGTGCTCTTAAACAGGCTGCCCAGGATGGGGATGTCGCCCAGGGCCGGGAACTTCTCCAGGCTTTCCCCCGAAATCTGCTTGAGCATCCCGGCGATGGCGAAGCTTTGCCCGTCGCCAAGCTCGATGGTGGTGGAGGCCTTGCGGGACAAAAGGGCCGGCCCGGCGGAGGTGCTGAGGCTGTCGTCGATCTCCGACACCTCCTGCTGCAAGACGAGATTTATCCGCTCATCGGCCAGGACCGTGGGGGCGAACTCCAGCTTCACGCCGTAGTCCTTCCATTCGATGCCCTGGTTGAAGGCGCTGGAGATGGCGTAGGGAATCTGGCCGCCTGCGTTGAAATAGGCCTTCTGTCCGTCCAGACACACCAGGGTGGGCTCGGCCAGGATCTTGGCCAGGCCGTTTTTCTTGAGGATGTCCACCACGCCGGTCCAGGTGACGTTGTTGGGCTGGCCGTAGTTGGTGTTGTAGCGCACCACGCCCGTGGCGTTGCTGCTGACGGTGGCCGTTTGCTGCACCTCCCGGGGCTGGAAGGTCGAACTCTTGGCCGAGACGGGCGGGAAGACCGCATTGCCATCGTCGTCTTGCAGGTAAAAATAATCGTTTTGCGCGCTGATGATGTCCATCATGGTGCCGTCGATGGAGCTTAAGCTTCCCAGCAGGGAATAGGCGAAGTTGCCCTGGGAGATGGCGTTGATGTTGATGCCCATGCGGTTGGCGACATCCTTGGACATTTCGGCCACCCGCACCTCCAGCATGACCTGATGCACCCCACCCACGGTGACCAGGTTGACCACCTTGCCCGGGGCGTGGACCTCGGCCAGGGTCAGGGCCTTTTTGAGGTTCTCGGAGTTTCTGGCCGACCCGGCCAGGGTGATGGAATCCTGGGAGGCCATGACCGCAAGCCCCGGTTCGTCGGGCAGGATGTCGTGGAGCATGCGCTTAAGCCGCGTCACGTCCGGAGCCACATCCAGGTCGTAGATGTCCATGACCTTGTCGGCGCGGTCCCAGACGGTCAGCGAGGTCATGCCCGGGGCCTCGCCGGTGATATAGATCTGTTTGCCGGAGAGCAGGACGAAATTGGCGATCTCGGGCTTGGCCACGGACACCCGGCCGATGTCGCCCCGGGTGCTGGTGTAGATGATGGACTTGCCCGTGGCCAGTTCCAGGCGTTGGGCGGGCCGCACCGAGGCGGGCGCGGCGCTGATGACCCCGGCCCCGGCCGGGCCGGAAAAGACCACAAGCCAGGCCAATGCCCAGACCGTCATGGCCCGGAGCCGGGAGATGGTGCGTGGCGTGGCGGATGTCATGGTCCGTGCTCCTGGGTTACGGAATGACCGGCGTGGGGCCGAGGTCGATGTCCTGTACCGGTTTGCCATCCTCGCCGCCCATTCCCGACATCAGGGCATTGGGCAATGTCCCGGCCGCCTCGCGGCTGCCCGGGGCCACCTTGCGTTCCACCGTGTCTTCCTTGGGCTGGCGATGCCGTTTGGACAGTCCCCGGATGACCTCCACGGGCGGGTCTTCGGCCATGGCCGGGTCCGCGTCGGGGGCGGCTCGGCGCTGAAGGACGGTGGTCAGGTCCGCGCCGGAGGTGACCACGGCGTCCTTGTCGGTCGGAGCCCGCAAGGCGAAGGACAACACATGGTTATTGGCGGCGTAGGTCAGCTTTTCGGCCTCGGCCGGGGTGACCTGGAGGGTGAAATAGTCCGTGGCGGAGAGTTCCTCCCGGCCGTCCTTGCCGATCTTGGGCTCCATCTCCGTGCCCGTGGCCAGAACCGGGAGATTCGTCAGGATAAGCTTGCTCTCCTTGACGTCGGGGGCGTCCGGGTCGGGCTGCTCCTCGCTTTGCATGGTCATGATCACGTCCACCCGGCTGCCCGGGACGATGAGCCCCCCGGCCCCCAGTTCCTTGGAGCCTCTGACCGTGACCGCGCGCTTGCCCGGCTCCACGAGCTGCTCCAGCCCCGCCGTGGCCGCGCCCTTGGGGAACAGCTTGTCCTCGGTGATCGGGTCGCCCGGCGACAGCCTGCGGGAAAGCGTGCGGCCCGCCAGATCGTCGGGGTTGGAAAACGACTGGGGAGGCACGAGGTCCGGATCATACGGCACGATTTTGAGCATGTCCGGCGACAGACGCAGGCCCCGTTCCAGGCCCTTGGCGGCGACCACCAGATTGTGGGTTTTCACGGGGGCCGCGACCTCGACCGAGGCCGTGTCGGCCTGCCGGAGCGCGGGTTTCTGCCCGGACAGCCAGCGCAGGGTGAGCCCCCCGGCCACGGTGGCCAAGAGAATCGCCAGCACGAGATGTAGTGCGGCCTTGGATTTCATGCCTCACACCCTTTTGGTCTTCCGGTTCGCCGGAAAAGCCCGCCACCGCCGGGCCATGGTCCGCCACACGGCTGGCCTGCCTCGGCGACAGGGACCAAGCAAAAGCCATGCCCAAAGCCCGATTCAGGCCCAAACCGCCCGGCAGGCCGCACCACGGGCCGATCTCCGCCGACCCGACGGCGGGGGCCTGCCCCGCCGGGCCGGGCTGTCCGGCAGGGGAAAAGGCCGGGTGTTTCACGGGATGAACGAGGGGATGTTTAAGAAAGTGAAACGAATACGCCGCCGGTTCAGGCCACCTGGCCGGAAAACCGGGCCGGATCGATGCCGTGCTTCTGGATTTTGTTCCACAGGTTCTTGGGGCTGATCCCCAAAAGCGCCGCCGCGTCCTTCTGCACCCCGTCCTTTTTGGCCAGGGCGGTCTCGATCATGCTGCGTTCCACGTCCTCCAGGGTCTGGCGCAGGGAGGCCACATGCTCCCCGCCGCCCACCGCCCCGGGGACGCGCCCTTGCTCCTGCCCCGCCGCCCGAGCCCGGACCTGGAAGGCGTCGCGAAAGTGGTCGGCCTCCAGCACCTCGCCCGCGCTCATGATGGCCGCCCGCTCCAGCACGTTGGCCAACTGCCGGACGTTGCCCGGCCAGTCGTGGGCGTACAAAAGCCCCATGGCCTCCCGGGTGATCCCGCGCAGGTTCATGCCCAGCTTGACGTTGATGCGGGACAGAAAAAATTCGACCAGAAGGGGCAGATCCTCCTTGCGCTCGCGCAAGGGGGGGATGCGGATGACGGCTACGCTTAAGCGGTAATAGAGGTCGGCGCGAAATTTCTTTTCCTCCACCAGTTGGGGGAGATCCTGGTTGGTGGCGGCGATGATGCGGATGTCGATGTCGATGGGCCTGGCCCCGCCCACCCGCTCGATCTGCCGCTGTTCCACGGCCCGCAGCAGCTTGGGTTGCAAAAAAAGGGGCATGTCGCCCAGTTCGTCAAGCATCAGGGTGCCGCTTTGGGCCAGTTCGAACTTGCCCTTTTTCAGGGCCAGGGCCCCGGTGAAGGCCCCCTTTTCGTGGCCGAAAAGCTCGCTTTCCAGCAGATTTTCCGGGATGGCCGCGCAGTTGACCTTGATAAACGGCCCCGCCGCCCGCTTGGACAAGGCGTGTACGGCGTCGGAGACCACCTCCTTGCCCGTTCCCGATTCGCCCGTGACCAAGACCGTGGTGTCCAGCCCGGCCACCCGGTGGATCACCTCCACCACCCGGCGCATCCCTTCGCTTTGGCCCACGATGGTGGGACCGCCCCGGGCCTCGCGCAGGCTGGTGCGCAGGGAGGCCAACTCCGCCCGCAGTCCCCGGCGTTCCAGGGCCCGGCGGATGACGATCTCAAGCTCCGTTAGGCTAAACGGCTTGGAAAAAAAGTCGTAGGCCCCGCGCCGCACGGCCTCCAGGGCCTTTTCCCGGGTGGAATAGCCGGTCATGACGATGACGTCGGTGGCCGGCGCCATGTCCCGGATGAGGCTTATGGCCTCGATGCCGCTTTTCCCCGGGAGCATGACATCGGTCAAGACCAGCTCGAACGGCGTCTCCGCCAGCCTGCGCAGGCCCTCCTCCACCGAGCCGACGCTCTGGGGTTCAAAGCCTTTGGAGGTCAGGGCCTCGACGAGCATCTCGCGAAACGCCGCGTCGTCCTCGATCACCAGGATTTTTTCGGCCATCATCCGCCTCGGTTGGCGTTTGTGCAGCACACGCGCGGGAACGCTCCTCCGGCCGGTCGCTCCTCAGGCCTCCTCGTCGCCGGGGAAAAAGCTGGTGAAGACCTCTTCGATGCTCTCCTCAACGCCGCCGACCAGCCCCTTGAGATCGGCCGAAGACAGGGACAGGGCCTCCACGGCCTCGGGCAAAAGGGCCGGGACGCGCCATTCGCCGCTGGCGCCGATCTCCAGCGCGTTGCACAGAAAATCCGCCACATGGATCACCGCCGGTTCCTCGATAAAAAGCGGCTCCGTCAGGTCGTGGTGGTAGCGCACCATCTTTTCCAAGGCCGTCGGATACTGCCACTTGCGCAGCAAAAGGCCGCCCAGATAGCCGTGATCGAAGGCGAAAAGCTCCTTTTCGACCATGGTCAGGGTGCAAAATTCCTCCCGGGAGCGGCGCAGGGCCAGGCCCGACGGCCCGGGCAGGTGCTTGTAGAGGACCAGACGCCCGATATCGTGCAACAGCCCGGCCACAAAAGAACTTTCCCCACCGCAGACCCCGGAGTGTTCGGCCAGGGCCCGGGCGATCATCCCACAGCCGATGCTGTGTTTCCAAAAGGCCTTCATGTTGATGTATTCCGGGGGGATGTCCCGGAATATGGGCAGCACGGAGACCCCCAGGGCCAGGGTGGCCAGCTGCTTGCCGCCCACGATCATCACCGCCCGGGTCAGGTTGTCCACCTTGGCCGGGAACCGTCTTTCCACGGCCCGGGAGGCCCGGCTGTAGAAGGCGCTGTTGACCAGCTTGAGCAGGGTGGCCGAAAGGCTGGCGTCCGTACCGATGATGCGCGCCGCTTCATCCACGCTGCTGCGCGGATTGCGCAGCACCTCGTTGATGCGCGTGAACACCTCGGGCAACGACACCAGTTGCGGATCCTCGCGCAGCAAATCCTCGGGTGAGGGGATGGGCCCGGCCGCCGCCACGGGCGCGGGCCGCGCCCCGAACGGGGACTGGGGCTTCGGCGCCGGGGCGGGCTTGTCGGCCTCTTCCAGGGCGGCCCGGGCCAGCCGTTTGGCGGTCCTGCCCACGCTTAGGCGAAAGACCGTGGCCGCGATCTCCTCGCGCAGATCCACGAACACGAAACGGCCCTTGGCCGCCTCCATGGCCTGTTCGAGGAAATCGGCGGGTTTCGGCCGCGCGTCCGCAGGCGGCTCTCCCCCCCCGTCGGCGCCCGTCTCCGCCGCCGGGGGGGGAGAGCCGCCGACCACGTCCAACTCGGCGATCCCCCATCCGGCCAGGGTGGTCAGATGGGACCGCTCAAGCCGCGTACCCCGGGGCATGAGAAAACGCCCGCCCGGGGTCATGGCGTCCTCGGCCAGCTCCATGCCCGGGGACAGATCGGAAAACCTGACTTTGACCATATCCTTCCATACGTCCTTCGCCGCAGCGGAACCGAGTTCCCCAAAACGACTCCATGCCGGATATGGAGACAAACGAAGGGGCGTGTCAAGACGCCACGCCCCGGGCCTGCTCAATCCGGGGCGGGCATGTCTCCCAGTTCCACTTCCGCGCAAAACCCTTCGCTGTCGCGCACAATGCCGAAAACGCCGTGATTTTCGTTCAAATAGTTGATGAAGGCCAGCAGTTCGGGGTCGTCCCGGGAGGGATCGGCCCCCACAAAGGCCGCCCCCCGGGCCCGCATGACCACCCGCACCCGGCCGTCCCCGCCGCGTTCGGCCAGGCAGGCGATCTCCCCGGCGCACCCTTCCCGGGCCGCGTCGCGGACCATGGCCAGACACCGCAAAAGCCCGTGGCCCACCTTGCGCCTGTCCGCCTGGACCACAACCCCGGAAACGTCCCGGACAGACACGGACAGCCCCCGGGCGGCGCATTCCGGGCGGGCCTGCTCCACGGCCTCCGCCAGCGCCCGCCCCATGTCCACGGCCTGGGTCAGGCGTCCCCGGCTTTTGCGGGCGTCGAACAGGGTCCGTCGGCCCTCAAGCTCGGCGATCATCCGGGCCTTGACCTCGCCCATCTCGACCAAAATTTCCGAAAGCCGGGGGACGGCGCGCCCCAGAAGGGCCGCCTCCAACGCGGCGATGTCCTCCACCACCGGGCTTTCCCCGCGCCCCAGGGCGGTTTCCGCCGCCTGCCGGGCGGCGGCAAAGGCGTCCCCGGTGCGGGCCGCCGCCTCCAGGGTGCGGCGCATCTTGAGAAAAAGCCCTTCCAGGGAGGTCAGGGCGTTGCCGGTGGTGTGCAGGTAGGTTCCGGCCGATTCCACCAGCCCGGCCTGGAAGGCGATTTCCGCCTCTTTTTCGCTTAGGCGTTCCCGCAGCCGCGATTCCATGAGGGCCTTGGTCTTGGCCGCCAGCTCCTCGGTGCGGCTGACCACGCGGGCCTCAAGCTCCGCGTTGGCCCGCTCCAGTTCGATCTCGGCCAGGCGTCTGCGCACGATGTTGCCGGTGGACAAGATGACCAGCCCAAGCCCCCCCAGAGTCATAAGCCCCATCATGAACATGGCGTTGCGCGACTGGCGCACCACCCCGGTGACGGCCAGAACGTCCGTAAACGAGGAGGTCACCCCCACCACGAAGGACATGTCCTGCACCCGAACCGGGGCCCAGGCGATGATCTCCTGCCGGTTCCCGGCCTTGGCGACGAAGCGCCCCGCGCCCTCGCGCCCGGACGAGGCCTCGGCCACCAGCCGCTCCATGCCCGAAGGCTGGTCGTGCCCGTTCTCCCCGGCGGGCGCGCCCTGCGCCGCGCCGCACCAGGGAAGACCGGGATCACGGCCGCAATCCGCCTGCCCCGGGGAAAACATCCAGGCCCCGCCGCCCAGAAGGCTCACGGGGGCCAGGATGCGCTCACGTATTTCCGATTCGATGACCGGCGGCGGCAGTTCGCCGTGCCTGGCCCATATGAAATTCTCGGCGCTTCTGCCCAGACTGCGGGCGAGCTCAAGCTGCGTCTTGCAAAACGCCACGGACGTGCCCGCACGCAGCGCCGCCTCGTAATTAAGCACCAGATACCAGCCAAGCACGATGCCCAGCGTGGCCACGATGGGCAACGTCATGTCCGCTTCCCACCGAAATCGCGACAAAAAACCTGCGCGCCCGGACGGTTGTCCGTTCGCCCCCTCCTCCCGGCTCGCCATCGTTGCCCCCCGCACCTGTCGCCTCCCCGGCTCTCCCCCCGCCGCACGGGCCTCCCCCCGTTTGGCCGGGACATGTCCGAACGCATCGCACATGGCCGGGCGACCGTCATGAAAGCGGTCGTGGGTTAAGCTTACCGGAATCGCCGCCCGCCGCCAAATAAAAAACCCCCGTCCGGCCGCACCGGCAGGTGACGGCGCAGACAGGGGAACACGGCCGGGACGAGCCGAAAGCGCGGCGCGGCAGGGGGTTAGGTGTTCAGGCCAAGGGAATCCAGGCGGCGCATCTCGTCCATCCGCTCCAGCCACTTATAGTGGAATTTCACGTCGTTGCCCATGATGCTGCCCTGGGCGGGGATATCCAGCCTGCTGCGCAGGGAGGTTCCGGAATTCTGCCGATGCACGCAGGTCACCGTACCGCAGTACATCACCTTCCAACCGGACAGGCACAGTTGCAGATCATGGTCCGTGTCGTCGATCTGGGAAGGGCTGTAACGAATGTCGAACCAGGGGGCGTCGGCCAGGGAGGCCACCCGAAGAAGATGCTGGCAGCCCATGACCACCCGGGTTTCCCGGATCACGTCGTACAGTCCGATGTCGTACTGCATGTAGGGCACGGGGATGCTGGCCCGGATGGCCTCCTCCGTGCAAAGGGAGATGTGGCGATACAGATATTGCAACAGCCGGTACGTCCCCGGGAAGACCACCTTGCACCCCACGTTGCCGATTTTGGGATCGCTCTCGGCCACGGTGAGCAGATGGCTCAACCAATCCGGTTGCAGATAGATGTCGTCGTCGAGAAAGGCCACATAGTCGCTCTCCCGGGTGGCGGGCTGGCTCAGGAGCCAGTTGCGGGCGGCGGGCGCGCCGATGTTCACCGGCAGTTCGATGACCTCGAAGTCGTTTTTCGGGAAAAGCCCCCTGGCCCTGGCCACCACGGCGGCGCTGTCGTCGGTGCAGCCGTTGAGCAAGACCTTGATGCGGGCCGGGCCGATATCGGTGGCCGCCAGGCTTTCCAGGGTCTCGCCCAGGATCGTGGCCTTGTTGTAGCTGTACAGATAGATGCAGACTTTCTTCGCTGTCAAAAGTCCGGCGTCGGGGACGAAGGGGTGGCGCAGGGCCTTGGCGCGCAGCGCATAGGGACGCTGCCAGGGATCCAGGGCGAAGGCCCGTTCGTACAATTCCACGGCCGCCTCCGGCCGCCCGGCCCGGCGGTGCATCTCGGCGGCCCGGGCCAGGGCGATGGGCTCGTTGATCTGGGATTTGAGCCTCTCCCACAATGGCCAGGCGGCCTCATCATGGCCGAGGGTGGCGAAGTGGTCGAAAAGCCGTTTGTCCCATATCAGGCGCAGGGCCTTGGGGCAGTTGAACC
>NZ_JAZHDB010000187.1:0-2546 GCF_036584575.1 Desulfolutivibrio sp. | reverse complement strand
CCGGGCGCGTCCGGTCCCGGGCCGTCCCCGGCGGGCGGCGGGGGCGCAACGGGCCTGGCCGGGCGGGAAAAGCGGGGCAGCCTAAGAACCGCCCGACGCCACGCCCCGCCCTCGGTGAAGCGGGCCACGCCCCACTTGAGCCAGGACAAAAGGGCCAAGGCCATCCACAGGGACCAGGCCAGCATGGCCAGCCGGTAAAACACCAGCGGCGCGCTGACGACCATGGTGTCCGGGACCATGCCCGCCACCCGGTCGAAGGTGAAGCGCATAAGCCGAGCCGAGGAGCCGTTCCCGGCCACCTGCATGAGGGGATCGCCCAAAAGGCCGCGTTCGATGGCCGTGTACAGGCAGAAAAGCCCGGCCACGGTCAGGGCCGCCAGGCCCGTCTGCATGGCGTTGAAGGCCAGCCAGCCGTCCTTGGGGGCGTAGGTGCGGCGCAGGCCCAGGGCGAACAGCCAGGCCGCCGCCAGCATGGCCTCCGGGGCCGGTATCTGGGACAGGCCCATGGCCAAAAGGAACCACTGCCGCCGGGACAGGGGCGTGGCCTGGAAACCGCCCAGGATCAGCGCCGCCGCCAGGATGAAGGCCAGATAGCTCCAAAATCCCACCACGGGCGAAAGCGGCGTGTCCCCAAAGACGAAAAGCGTCCAGCGGTCCCGGGGCAGCTCGATCTCAACCAGCACGTTGGCCGCCGCATGCCCCAGGTCCACGGCCGGGCCGTGGGCTACAAGGGACATGCCCGCCTCCTGCCGCCAGGTCACCAGCACGTCGTGGGCCCCGGGCTTGAGGGGAAACTCCACCCGGCCGGGGGCCAGTCCGGTGCCTCCGCCAGCGGCGGGATCGCTGCCGTAGGCCGTCTCCCGGCCGTCCACCAGAAGCTTGATCTGCCCGGCATCGGCCGGAAGCGTCAGAACGTGGCGCTGGCCCCTGGCCGCGCGCAGGTGCAGCGACAGGGACGATTCGGCCAGCCGCTCACCCCGGCTGACGCGCAACAGGGCCGAATCGATGGTCAGGGTCTCCCCCGGGGCCGGGCCGGGGCGGACCACGCGCACGGTCAGGGTCTCGCCGGGCCAGGGCCGGTAAACGGGCCGCAGCTGCCCGGCGGGGTCGAAGGTTCGCGACGGCGGCACACCCGACGGGGCCACCTCCCAGATGGGCCAGGGGGCCAGGGTCCAGGTTTCGGTGAAGGGCGCCCCCACGGGGGCCACAAGGGCCAGTTCCGGGGCCACGGCCAGTTTGGACGTGAAGGACAGGCGTTGCTGGTCCGGCTGCAGGGTGGCCAGGGCCTTGCCGCCTGCGGCCTTGACCGTCTCGTCCAGCACGGATTCGCCGGGCGACAGGGGAATCTCGGCCACCACCGCCTCACCCTTCGGGCTTAAGCGGGTCACCTCGGTGACGACGCTCCAGGTCAGGCCCATGGTGATGGTCCGGGAGACGTGCAGAAAGGGGGCGAAACGGGTGGTGGCGGCCGCAGGTTGCCCTTCGGGGCGTATGGCCCCGTCAGGGCCTTGGGCGGCGTCCTTTTTTTCCCGGTCCAGGCGCACGACCTGTTCCGGCGTTCCGTCGGCCGCCAGTCCCCGGACCTGGAAGCCCGGCGCGGCCACGCTGAGGCGGCGGGGCGGCAGGGGCCAGTCCACGGCAAAGGAATCGGCGGTCGGCAGCGGCCCGAACAGGACCACCCGGTGGACGCCAGGGGACAAGAGCAGATGGGTTTCGTCGCCACGGCGCACAAGCTCCCGGGCCGGGGCGTCGTCCAGGCTGACGGTGTCCGGCCGCCAGCCGTCGGACACCCGGGGCAGTGGGGCCGTGGTCCGCGCGGCGGCGTCCAGGCGGACGGCGATGCCCAACCGGCCGTCCGCAACCGTGATGTCCGCCCGGGGGCTGCCCAGACAGGCGGGGAAGCAGGCTGCAGGCTCGGTCAGCCGGGCCTTGTAGGCCTCTAAAAGCTCCTTGGGCGGGAATGCCTGGGCCGACGCCGGTGCGGCGGCCCCCAAAAGGATCGCCAGGACCAGGGCCCCTGCCGTCCCGGCGACGGCGACCGGGGCGACCGGGGCGGCCGGGGGCGCCGGGGCCGTTTCCGGACTGTCCGGCGAAAACATCCTGTCCCGGCGGGCCAGAAGGAACAGGGCGGCCAGGAGCAGGGCGCTGCGGACAAAGGCCAGGATCAGGTTGGCGAAGGGCGGAATGAGCCACAGCCGCACGGTCTGGGTGCGGGACACGGGGCCGTCGAAGGCCAGGCGCAGGGCGTTAAACGACCAGTCCGGCAGCCCGGGACCGGTCTGGATCAGGGCCTCGGGGTCGTCCCTCTGCGCAAAACTGGCGCACCGCACACTCTCCGATGCCGCTTGTGCCGCCTGTTACGAGCACGGAAAGCCCTTGAAAGCGTCGCATCCTGTCAACTCTCTCTTTTGTTGTTGTTGTTGTGTGAGTGTCACTCGCGCGCGCACATCAAAAAAGAAAAAGCCAACTCCATCCAAGCTGGATCTTCTCGGAATGTTCAAGAAGCGCTCTGCGGACGTGCCACGCACGACACCCCTTGTCCGCAG
>NZ_JAZHDB010000186.1:0-2602 GCF_036584575.1 Desulfolutivibrio sp. | reverse complement strand
GTGTGGCTCAACGGCGACACGTACGTCGGCACGATCGGCCCCGACGGCCGCACGCGCACGGTTGTCGACATGCCGCGCAACACAATTGCGACGCTGGGCCTCGCAGGCGCTGTTCCTGCAGGGAAACTTGCGTTCTACATTCCGCCGCGCGCAGAGCCTGCGTTCAACCTTTCCGCAGGGTTTTGGTGCCCGGCGGCAGCCCGCACACGCGCCGCGCGATCCCCGGCAGCCGTCCACACGGCCCCGGGGATCGCACGGGCGCGTCCCGCACATCCGCAACGTCACGACACGGCTCAGTTTTCCACCGTCTCGTTGTAAGCCCGTTCAAAGGCCTTGTAGTTTTTCGGTCCCAGCTTGGGGCCGAAGCGGTCGTCGATGACCTCGTGCAGAGCCGAAAGCGGCAGGATGTCCGTGGCTTTGAGAAGCGCCCCGAGCATGGTGGTGTTGGTGATGGCCACCCCAAGCTCCTCCAGGGCCACGGTCTGGGCGTCCACCTGGGCCACCGTGGGCCAGCCGTGCTTGGACTTGAGCGTCTCGGCCTTCTCGGGAGAGTTCACCACCACCTTGCCGCCGTCTTTGAGGCCCTCGGCTACATTGACGATATCCAACAGGGTGGGGTCCAGAACCAAGACCACGTTGGGGCTGTATACCCGCTCACGGATGCGGATGGGCTTGTCGTCCACGCGCACGAAGGCCACAACAGGCGCGCCGCGCCGCTCCGGCCCGAAGCTCGGAAAGGCCTGGGCGTACATGCCCTGGGCGATGGCCGCCCGGGCCAGAAGCTCGGCCGACGTCACGCCGCCCTGGCCGCCGCGTCCATGAATCCTGATCTCGATCATAGCGTCCCCCCGATTTGGTTCACACATCCTGCCGATAGCGCACTGACTGCTTCAGCGTCTCCCGGTCCACGTACTTGACCTCGCTCCCCAGAGGAATCCCCTGGGCCAGCCGGGTCAGACGCACCCCGGGATGGTCCCTGGCCACCATGTTTTTTATATGCGAGGCCGTGGTTTCGGCCTGCAAGGTGGTGCCGAGCGCCAGGACCAGCTCACGCACCTGCCCCTCGCGAAGCCTCTCGGCCAACCGCCCAAAGGCCAAATTTCCCGCGCCGACGCCTTCCAAGGGATCGAGCAGCCCGCCCAGGATCAGATACCGGCCCCGAAAGCCGCCGGCCTCCTCCAAAACGAGCACCGAATCCCATTGCGACACCAGACACAACTCCTCGTCGCCGCGCGTGGGGTCCGCGCATACCGGGCAGACCTCGGTTTCGCTTAAGCCCCCGCACCGCGAACACAGGCACATTCGCTCCCGCAGATCGCCGATGCGCCGCCCCAGGTCCATGGTCCGTTCCCTGGGCCACTGCAAAAGGGTCATGGCCACCCGCAGGGCCGATTTCGGCCCCAGCCCCGGCAGCCGGGCCAACTCCTCCACCACGTCGGTCAGGGGCTTAGGCAGCTTGGCCATGCACCCCTACCCGTTTCTTGACCATTCCCGGCACACCATACCCCGGCCCGCGCCCGATTAAAAGAGTCCGGGGATTTTGATTCCGCCCGTGATCTGGCCCATTTCCGCCTCGGCCATCTCCTTGGACTTCTTCACCCCGTCGGCCACGGCGGCCACGATCAGATCCTGGAGCATCTCTACATCACTTGGGTCCACCACGGAGGCGTCGATGCGCAGGCCCTGCAACTCGTTGGCGCCGTTGACCACGGCCACCACCATGCCGCCGCCGGAGGTGCCCTCGACGGTCCTGGCCGCCAGATCTTCCTGCACCTTGGCCATCTTTTTCTGCATGATCTGGGCCTGACGCACCAAATCGTTCATTCCTCTCATGCGATCCTCCAGCCGGGCGGCATGGCGCCCGGAATTATCATTACATTCCAGTCCCGGCGGGCTATCCGCGCGGCATGACGCCAATGACCTCGGCCCCGAAATCGGCCATGGCCCGGCGCACCTCGGGACGTTCCAGAACATAGGCCTTCAGTTCCCCGTTTCCCGGCCGGGCCTCGCCGCCCGGCTCCTCCACGGACACGGCCGCGCCGGGTCCGAAATAGTCGCTGGCCACCTGGGTGAGCTTGCGCAGGGCGTCGGGGCTTTTTAACTGTTCCCGGTTGAACTCGTTGCCGCAGGCCACCACCAGGGTTCCGGCCGGTCCCAGATCCGGGGCAAAGCGCCCCCCGGCCTGCCGCAGGCCGGGGATGATGCCCAGGCCGCCCTTCCTGGCCGTGTCGTAATATCGCAAAAAGCCCTCCCAGGTGGGCGGCCCCTTGGGACCGGAAGACACGGCGGCCCCGGCCATAGCCTCCGCCCCGTCGCGGATCGGCGGCAGCGCAGCTTCGTCGTATGTCGCCCGGGCATCCGCAGGCGGTTCGTCGTCATAAGGCGGGGGACCGTCCTCAAACGCCGGGGGGGATTCCAGACCCTCGGGCGGCCCGGAATCGCCGTCCGGGCGACGCGGCGGCGCGGCCTCGGGAGAAGGCGGCGGGGAGGCCGTCCGGGTCGGCGCGCTGACCGGTCCCCGGGGCGCATCGGCCCCGTAGCGGCGCGGGGTTTGAAGACATAATCGAAAGCGCCCAGGCGCACGGCCTGCGCCGCCGTGTCC
>NZ_JAZHDB010000185.1:0-14491 GCF_036584575.1 Desulfolutivibrio sp. | reverse complement strand
CGCAACCTGTGGGAGAAGCAGACCCGGGGGATGCGGTGATGGCGAGGGGGCGGGAGGACATGGGGTCGAGGAAAAGCCTCCGGCGGCCAAAGGGGGCGCGCCCCCTTTGGAATCCCCGGGCGGTGGGGGATGCTCGCCCGGGGTCGGTGAAGGGGCGGGAGAGCGGATGAAAAAAAAACCCGGAAAAATCAGCCGCGAGGCCATGGAATTCCAGCCCGACGCCGTGGCCGTGGAGGCCGGGCGGCTGCCCTGGCAGGCCCGGTTCGCGGTCTACGTGATTTTGGCCGCCCTGGCCTGCAGCGGGGCCTGGGCCTGGCTGTCCAAGGTGGACCGGGTGGTCACGGCCAAGGGCATGCTGGCCACCCTGGCCCCGGCCATCGTGGTCCAGCCCCTTGAGACCTCGATCATCCGCACCCTGGCCGTTCGGCCAGGCGATGTGGTCAAAAAGGGGCAACTCCTGGCCACCCTGGACCCCACCTTCGCCTCCGCCGACCTGGGGCAGCTCACGGGACGCAAACGGTTCCTTGCGGCCTGGGTCGAACGGCTTATGGCCGAGCTTGAGGACCGCCCGCCCGCCGACCTGGACGAAAACGCCGCCGACCCGGACCAGCGAGCCCAGATGGCGCTTTTCCTCAAGCGCAAGGAGGAATATCGGGCCAACGTCGAGGCCAAGGACCAGGAGATCGCCTCCTACGAGGAGATGCTTGGGGCCAACGTCAACGAGCAGGAGCGCCTCAAAGGCCAGTTCGCCCTGACGGCGGAGATCGAGTCCATGTACCGCAAGCTGTGGGAGGGCGCCCAGACCAGCCGCCTGGAATACATCAACGCCCTGCGCGAGAAGCTGCGCGTGGAGGATCTGTACGCCAGCGCGGCCGAAAAAAATTCCCAGATCCGGGAGCGCCTGGCCCAGGCCAGGGCCGAGCGGCTGTCGTTTATCGGCGGCTGGCGGACCCAGACGGCCACCAAGATCGTGGAGGCCCAGCAGGAGCTGACCGAGGTGGAGCATACCCTGGCCAAGGCCGCCCGGCGCACGGAACTGGTGGAGATGACCGCCGTGTCCGACGCCGTGGTCAAGGACATGGCCCGGGTGTCCGAGGGGTCGGTGGTGCGCGAGGCCGAGACGCTGTTCACGCTGATCCCCATCGACGTAAAAGGCGGGGAACTGGAGGCTGAGGCCGCCATCCCGGCAAAGGACATCGGCCACATCCGGGTGGGCAACGCCGTGCGCATGAAGCTTTCCGCCTTTCCCTTCCAACGCCACGGCTTTCTCGACGGCGTGGTGCGCATGGTCAGCCCGGACGTGTTTCTGCCCGAGGGCCAGGGCGCGGGCGAGGCGGCCGACGGAGGGGCGTACTACGCCTGCCGCATCCGCCTGACCTCGCATGCCCTGCGCGACGTGGGCCGCGACTTCCGCCTGTTGCCGGGCATGTCGCTCGACGCCGAGATCCTGGTGGGCAAGCGCCGGGTTGCCGAATACCTCCTCGATCCCCTGCTGACCGGCCTGCACGAAAGCCTAAGCGAGCCCTGAGGGCACGTGGCGCAGTCATGCCGTCTGGAAAGGTGACGTCGACGGCCACGAATCTTTCCCGTCGGAGTCCCGTCCTGCGTGGTTACGGCATGATCCGGCCGCTCCCCTGTGGCGTTTGACCTTGTCCACGCTCTCGCATAGACGAATTGAGATACGAGGTACGCGTCATGAAGATCGAATCCCTGCGCCTGAAAAACTTCAAGGCCTTCCGGGACGCCGAGATTACCGACATCCCGAAGTTTTGCGTGTTCATCGGGGCCAACGGCTCCGGGAAAAGCACCATTTTCAGCGTGTTCGGTTTTTTGCGCGACGCCCTCACCGGCAACGTCAACACCGCGCTCATGAAACTCGGCGGCAATCGGGGATTTCGGGAGGTGCGCAGCCGGGGGACGGACGGCCCCATCGAGATCGAACTGAAATTTCGGGCCAAGGCCGACGGCCCGCTGACCACCTATTTCCTGCAAATCGCCGAAGTCCGGGGCAAGGCCGTGGTGGAACGGGAAATACTGAAATACCGCCGGGGCAGCAGCGGCCAGCCCTGGCATTTTCTCAATTTCTCGCGCGGCCATGGCACAGCCGCAACCAACGAACTGGAAACGGTCGACGATATCCGTGACTTGAGTCGCGAAGAGCAAACCCTCAAATCCCCGGACATCCTGGCCATCAAGGGTCTGGCCCAGTTCGAGCGTTTTCCGGCCGTGGTAGCCCTGGGCGACCTCATCGAAAACTGGCACGTGTCCGACTTCCACATAAGCCGGGCCCGCCCGGAACAGGAGGCCGGATACGCCGAACACCTCTCCCGGGAAGGAGAAAACCTGTCCCTGGTCATTGAATATCTGCATGGCGCCCACCCCGCCGTCCTGAGCAAAATCATCGCGCTGCTCAAACGCCGCGTCCCAGGCATCACCAATGTGGAGACCAAGACCACGGAAGAGGGCCGCGTGTTGCTGAAATTCCAGGACGGCGCCTTCGAAGATCCCATCCTGGCCCGTTACGTGTCCGACGGCACCATCAAGATGCTGGCCTACCTGATTCTGCTCCACGACCCGACCCCCCATCCCCTCTTGTGCGTGGAGGAGCCGGAGAACCAGCTCTATCCCAAACTTCTCTGGGAATTGGCCGAGGAGTTTAGGGCCTACGCCATGCGCGGGGGTCAGGTCTTCGTGTCCACCCACTCCCCGGATTTTTTAAACGCCACCCGGGTGGAGGAGGTCTTCTGGCTGGTGAAAAAGGATGGCGGCACGCAGGTCCGCCGGGCCATGGACGATCCCCAGATCGTGGCCTACATGCACGACGGCGACCAGATGGGCTACCTGTGGGACCAGGGATTTTTCGAGGGAGCGGACCACAGGTGAAAACCCTGGTTTTTCTTTTGGAGGAACCCTCGGCCCGGGAAATGCTGGAAGGACTGCGGCCACGCCTGCTCCCATCCGAAACGGACGTGCGGTATGTGGTCTTTCGGGGGAAACAAGATCTGGAAAAAAATCTGACCCGGAAGCTGCGCGGTTGGCTCACCCCGGAATGCGTCTTCGTGGTTCTTCGCGACCAGGATGCCGGAGAATGCCGGGAAATAAAAAGACGATTGCTTGATTTGTGCCCAGCGGCCCCGGAAAAACCGATCCTGGTGCGTATCGCCTGCCATGAACTGGAGAGCTTCTACCTCGGCGATCTGGCCGCCGTCGAACGGGGACTCGGCATACGGGGGCTGGCCAGACGCCAACGAGAGACGCATTTCCGCGATCCGGACAGCATGCCGAATCCTAGCCAGGTGCTCGGCAACCTGACCGACCAGACCTATCAGAAAGTCTTGGGCTCGAGAGCCATCGGCCCTCACCTCGACCTGGAGAAAAATGCCTCGCGCAGCTTCCAGGCCCTGATTTCAGGCATTCGGACCCTGGCGTAACCCCAGGCCCCGCCCGCAAAAAAGGGGACACGGCCCCATGGCCGCATCCCCTGGTCATCCCGAAAGGACGCCTCCCCTTCCTGCGCCGTTCCTGAAACGGCCGTAAGGAGAACGCCCGGCATATCGCAAGCGTCCGATTTTTCTTCATTGCCATGGCTGTCGCAGTGAAGAGGCGCTCCCCCTAGGCCTGTTCCATGCCCATTTCCTTCATGACCCAGGCCTTGACCTCGTCACTTAACTCATGGATGCCGCGAAGTCCCCCGATCTCCTTCATGTACCGGGCCGCCATGTCCGGGGGCAGCTTTTTTTCGCACAAGGACGCGCTGCCGTAATTGTTCATCTTGTTCAACACCACCTTGGGCTCGCCCCAGGTGTCCACCACGAAATAGATGGAATATTCCTTGCTGCTGGTCACCGGGGGCCGCAGGGTGTCCTTGAAATTGTTGTTGCCCCATTCCAGGTACATGGTCACGGCATCCTCATGAATCATATCCCAGTTGACTTCGTCCAACCACTGACGGCAGGCGTTCTCATCCATGTCGTTCTCCACGTTGGTGTTGCGAAAATTCCATTTTTTCAATGCCTCGGCCCGTATCCGCGCCGCTGAGCAGCCGGGTGGCGGGAGGAGGCGTCTTAGCCCTGGCGCAGGCCTGTCCGTTGCGGGCAGGCGACACATTCTACAGAAGGTAAGACATTCGCGGCCATGAGGCAACGGCCGCAGTCGTTTTTCACCCTCCGCCCGGGGAACGATCCGTTCCGACCCCGACAAATCCGTCTGCTCCGTGCATCACGTTGCACGTCCCCCAAAACGAAACCGTATTCCCAAGAGAGAACACTCATCTCTCCATTTCCGCCATGCAATTCGCCTACGCGAATTCATCGGACATGATGAGAGGATACCTGTTCGCTTCCCGGAGCATCAACCGAAGGCGTTGCGTCAGGAAGGCCGACACGGCACGTCCCGCGCCCGTCCGTGCAGTCGTTCGCAAATCTTCCTTTTACAGCATGATGCATTGTTGTTATACGCCAGCAAGGAGGGCTTTCGCTATGAAAAAAATCGTAGGGCTTTGCGCGGTCATCGGATTGCTTTTTGCTTTTTCCACCACGGCCATGGCCAAAGGGAAAAGCCAGGGGAACATCGAATTCGGCGAACTCAGCTGCCAGGAGTTCCTGCAGGGCGTGGCCAAGGGCGACGAGGCCAGCGTGGGCATGATCCTGATGTGGCTCGACGGCTACTTAAGCGGCGTGTCCGGCGACACGGAACTCAACTGGGAAGGTTTCGAATCCTTCTCCACCGCCCTGGCCGAGACCTGCGCCAAGAGCCCGAAAAAGAAGGTTCTGGATGTGGCCAAGGCCGTGGGTATCGAATAGGCCGCCGCATTCCGCCAGAATATGTGGAGAAACGCCGTCCCGGGCTTCCGGGACGGCGTTTGTATTCCGTGGTCCGGGCCGGTGGCGCTAAAACGTATACGTCATGCCCAGGCCGCATTTCCAGGCCGGGGATGCGGCGGCGGCGAAGCGATGCCCCCAGATGTTGCTCTGGAAGCCGATGCCCTGGGCGTAGCCCGTCTCCAGGGTCAGGGTGAGGTTCTCGTAGAGATCGTAATAGTGGTCGAAGTTGACGCCCACGAGCTGCTCGCCCACGGCCAGGGTCTGGCCCATGGTCATGTAGCCGCCGTTGCCGCCGGTGACCGCCAGGGCGCGCCGGATGCCCGCCGCGCTGTTTGTGCCGAAGACCATGGCGAAGGTCAGGCGGCTGGTCAGATCTTCGATGACGGAGATGTCCTTGAGGGCCAGGGCGAAGCCCATGGTGCCCGTGGGATCCGTCTCCATGGCGGCGTCGGACAGGGCCTGGTCGCAATCGAAGAGAAACGAGGTGGCCGGGCCCCACTTGGGCATGACCACCGGGATGCGCTCGCTGCCGTCGGACAGGCTGGCGTTTTCGCCGCTGGCCGCCCAGCCGTAGATGCCGGGGGTCATAAACGACAGCCCTGTGTATTCGATGGCCGCATCCGCGAACCAGCCCCGCCGCCGGGAGGACTGTAGGGCATTTGCCGAGGAGCCGTAGGCGAAGTCCATGGAGATCTTGACCGGGTCGAAGGCCTTGACCTCAAGCGTGGTTCCCGCCCACCAATAGGCGGTCTGGTTGTATTCCCGGCTGTCCGGCGGCAGGTAGCTCCCGGCCGAGCGCAGGCCGGTGTCCATGTCGCCGAGGTCCGCGCCCTTGCCCAGAATGCCCGCCATGCCCCAGGGGGTGAAATTCAGGGCATCCAGGGTGATGGGAGCGGTGAGGAAAAAGGCGTCGAACTCGTCGGCCACCTGGGTGGTGTCCGTGTCGAAGGCCCCGTTGGTGTCGATGAACCGGGTGAACCCGGCGCTCAGCGACGCCGCGTCGCCAAAGATGGGCGCGGTCAGGACCAGGGCCGAGGTGGACTGGTCGCCGTCGTCGTTGGCCATGATCAGGGAATCGTAAAAGGCCTCGGTGGCGGGCATGGACACGGGCTGATATCCGGCGGTGATCTGGATGTCCGTATCCGGCCATTTGAACTGCAGATAGGCCAGATAGACCTCGATGGAGACCTCCGGGGCGTCGGCGGTGAAGGTGCCGTGGCCCCAGTTCTCGTCGTCCACCCGGAATCCCAGGCGGAAGGACAGGTTTTCGTGGGTCACGAAGTCCGTGCGCAGCCGGAACCGCTGATAGAAATTCACCGGGTCTTCGGTCTGCGTTCCGTCGGCGTTCCAGCCGGTATAATTGTGATGCAAAAAGAAATTGCCGAAAATACGCCCGTCCCCGGCCATACGCACATCAAGGCACCAGGCCGGAACCGCCGTTACGACAAGCCATGCCGCAAGGAAACAAACGACTCGCGATACGCTACGCATTCCCATCTCTCCTTTGTAAAGTATCTACAGTGGACGGGAAAATGCGTACGTTTGTCCGAGAGCATCTTTTTTGCTGCCGTGCGGCTGGAATGGACGTTCCTCACGAGGGGAAAAGACGCACCTGGGGACATCGCGACAGGATCTTTTCCGGCAAGACGGGGGGGGGAGGCTTTTGGCCGGGGAAAGCCGCGTCGTAAAAAGTGCACGCCCATGCGTTCCCGCATAGGGCAGGCCATGGGAAAAAGCAAGTTCTTTGCATTGTCCACGCCTGCTGTACGCCCAGCCGCGAACGGGCCGCTACCGGAAGACCACGGTCTTGTTGCCGTGGACGATGACCCGGTCCTGCAGGTGCCAGGTCACGGCCCGGGCCAGGACCGTGCGTTCCAGGTCGCTGCCGGTGGTCTTGAGGTCCGCCACCCCGAAACGGTGGTTCACCCGGGCCGTGTCCTGCTCGATGATGGGTCCGGCGTCGAGCTCTGCGGTCACGTAATGGGCCGTGGCCCCGATGAGCTTGACGCCCTTGTCGTGGGCCTGGCGGTAGGGATCCGCGCCCACGAACGCGGGCAGAAACGAATGGTGGATGTTGATGATCCGGTCGGGGAACGCGGACACGAAATTCCCGGACAGCACCCGCATGTACCGGGCCAACACCACCAGATCCGCGTCCCGCACGATGTCCAGCATGGCCGCCTCGGCCTTTTCCATGTCCCCGTCCGTCACGGGCACATGAAAAAAGGACGCCCCGAATGACTCCACGCTTTTTTGCACATCGGGGTGGTTGCTGATCACCGCCGCAATGCGGCAGGGCAGTTCCTTGCGGCTGTAGCGCCACAAAATCTCCATCAGGCAGTGGTCCTGGCGCGAGGCCAGGACCGCCACGGTTTTCACATCGTCGGCATAGCTCAGCCGCCAGTCCATGCCGAAACGCTCCCCCACCACCTCGCCAAAGGCCGTCTCCAGCGCCGTCCGGGACATGTCCAGCACCGGCGCATGGAACTCCAGGCGCAAAAAGAACGTGCCGCCCTCGGGGTCCGTGGAGTGCTGGTCCAGGTCGATGATGTTGGCCCCGTGGGTATACAGGAACGTGGTCACGGCGGACACGATGCCCGGGCGGTCCGGACAGGTGATGAGCAGTCTGGCGATATGCGACATGCGGCGTTTACCCCCCAAAAACTGTCGGCCGCCCGGCTTACGTCGCTAGGTCACGGCCCAGGCGACAGCTACACCAAAGGGCCCGGATTGACCAGACGCCCCCCCCGCCGCCTCGCCCCGGCATGGCGACCTTCACCATTTTATTGACAACCATTCTCATTTTCAATATCAGGAGTCTGCCCGGCACGGGGTAGTTCGGCGGATCGGCCGATCCGCGCCCTTGCAGGCGGCCATCTGTGCCGATCCCGCCGGGCTTTTATGCCGGATACGGGGCGTCCGCCATGGTGGCGGCGAACCGGAACGCGCCGCCGGGCGGGGACATCGACCCCACCCCGCCCCCGGCGCGCTTTTCGCCCTCCCGGCCGCCCGAAACGGCCGCCTCCCGCCCCGCCAAGGAGAGACCGTGCGCTTCACGCCCATCCCCATGGCGCATGACGCGCCGCTTCGAAGAACCACCGACCCGGCTCCCGGGAACGCGCCACGTCGGAGACATTTTTCGCTCATCACCTGCCCCGGACGACGCGACGGCCACGATCCCCGGTCAGACGCGTCCCGGGCCGACACATCCCCCAAGGAGACGCCGTGATCCCTTCCCATATCGCCACCGCCCTTTTGTCGCTTATCCCCATCGGCCGCCCGGTGTTTTTGTGGGGGCCGCCCGGGGTGGGCAAAAGCCAGGTGGTGGCCCAGGCTGCCGCCGCTCTGGGCCGCGAACTGACGGACATCCGGGCCGTGCTGCTGGACCCCGTGGATCTGCGCGGCCTGCCCGCCATCGGCGACGATGGCCGCTGCCACTGGCGGCCGCCCGCCTTTTTGCCCACGCGCGGCCAGGGCGTGCTGTTCCTCGACGAGCTCAACGCCGCCCCGCCCCTGGCTCAGGCCGCCTGCTACCAGCTCATCCTGGACCGCCGCCTGGGGGAATACGCCCTGCCGGACGGCTGGAGCGTGGTGGCTGCCGGAAACCGCGAGCAGGACCGGGCCGTGACCCACCGCATGCCCACGGCCCTGGCCAACCGCATGGTGCATCTGGATTTCGAAACCTGCCTGGAGGACTGGCTGGCCTGGGCCAAAAAGGCCGCCCTGCGACCCGAGGTCACGGCCTTTGTGCGCTTTCGGCCAGCCCTTTTGCACGACTTCGACCCGGCCCGGGCCGAGCGGGCCTTTCCCTCGCCGCGCACCTGGCAGTTCGTATCGGACATCCTTTGCGCCACGCCCCCAGCCGAGGTGGAATACGATCTTTTGCGCGGCACGGTGGGCGAGGGCGCGGCCGCCGAATTCACAGGCTTTTTGCGGGTATGGCGGGAGCTGCCGGACACGGAGGCGGTCCTTGGCGCGCCGCATTCGGCCCCGGTGCCCACGGACCCGGCCGCGGTCTACGCCATCTGCGAGGCCCTGGCCCGCAAGGCCGCCCGGGACACCATGCCCGCCCTGGCCGGATACGCCGCCAGGCTGCCCGTGGAGTTCGGCGTGCTGCTCATGCGCGACGCCCTGCGCCAGGACAAAACCGTGGCCCACACCGAGGCCTTCGCCGCCTGGGCCCGGGACAACGCCCACGTGCTGGTCTGAGGCCGCCGTGACCGCACAGGAAAAAATGGCCCGGGCCCGGGCCGAACTGGTCATGGACCATCCCTTTTTCGGCTCCCTGGCGCTCAAGCTGCGCCTGGCCCCGGACCCGGCCTGCACGGGCATGTGGACCGACGGCCGCACCCTGGGCTACCGCCCGGCCCTGGTGGACGCCCTGCCCGTGGACACGGCCGTGGGGCTTTTGGCCCACGAGGTCTTGCACATCGTCTGCTCCCACCATCTGCGCCGCCTGGGCCGCGACGAGGCCCTGTGGAACCGGGCCTGCGACTATGCGGTCAACGGCATCCTCAAAAACGCCGGGTTCACCCTGCCCTCGAAGGCGCTTTTCGATCCCGCCTACGCCGACCGCAGCGTGGACGACATCTTCGCCGCCCTGCTGCGCCGTCAAGAGGAAACACGCCGGGGCGGCGGCCTGGGCGACGGCGGCCGGGAGGAAACGACGGCCGAAACCGCGCCGGGCGGCGGCGGCCGAAAAAACGACGCCGGACAGGCCGTGGACACCCCCGAGGCCACGGCGGAAAAACCCCAGGCCGCGCCCCCGGACATGAACCTGGACGAACGTTCCGGCAAAAAGGCCCCGGCCGCAGGCGACACCGAATCCCCCGACGGCGACGCCTCGCCGGACCCGGCGCTTGTGGGCGAGGTGCGCGACCACCCCCGGACGGACGGCGCGCCCTCCCCGCGCGACAGGCTAGAACGGGAGCGCGAACTGCGGGTGTCCCTGGCCCAGGCCATCAACCAGGCCGGACAGGCCGGGGGCATGGGAGATCTGCCCGCAGGCCTGGTGCGCCTTGTGGAGGCGATCATCCGCCCCCGCCTCGACTGGAGGCGTCTGCTGCGCCGCTTCATCGAGCAAAACGCGGTCAGCGACTATTCCTGGCTGCCTCCCAACCGGCGCTATGTCCATCTGGGCCTGATCCTGCCCTCGCTCAAAAACCAGGAGTTGCCGGACATCGTCCTGGCCATCGACAGCTCGGGCTCGATTTCCCGGGACGCGCTGTCGCTTTTTTGCGCCGAACTGTCGGCCATCCTGGCCGACTTCGATACCCGGATCACCGTGCTTTTCTGCGACGCCGAGGTGCGCCAGGCCATAAGCTTCACCCGGCTCGACCTGCCCCTGCGCCTCGACCCCGAAGGCGGCGGCGGCACGGATTTCCGCCCGGCCTTCGCCAAGGTCGACGAACTGGGACTGCGCCCGGCCTGCCTCATCTATCTGACGGATCTGGAGTGCGACCGGTTCCCGGCCCAGCCGGACTATCCGGTCCTCTGGGCCGCCTACGGCCCCAGCGACGCCGAGACGGCGGACACGCCGCCGTTTGGCGAGGTGGTGCGGATAGGGGACTGATGCGCGGGGACGCGGGGTATGGGAGGCCTCCGGCGGCCAAAGGGCTTCGCCCTTTGGAATCCCGTAACAGGGAAGGCGGGAACGGCGTATCGCATCTTTCGGCTCACTGCGTCAGGCCATGCCGCCCAGGCCGGGCGACGGGTCGCCGGAAACGGACGGCGGCGACGTGGAGCGCAGCGCAATTCGTCGCAGCCGGACGCTTGCCGTCGACCCCGAGCCCGGCCAGACAATGAAAACGAACGGCGGCGACGTGGAGCGCAGCGTCATTCGTCGCAGCCGGACGTTTGCCGCCGACCCCGAGCCCGGCCAATCGACGGCGACGGTCGCTAACGCTGGCCGCGTCCCAACATCAAACCCAACACCCGGAGTTCGCCATGCGCATGGAATGGAGCATCGAGAAAAAACGCGGCAACCTGCGGCCCGTGCTGCACTATCACGTCATCCTGGAACGCCACGAGGAAAACCTGGCCCTGCCCATGGTGCGCATCGCCTCCACCATCCCCGAGCCGCCCTCGTCCTGGCAGGCCTTCTGCTATCCGGGCCAGTTCGAGCGGGCCGGACTGCCCCCCACGGGCTGCTACGACCTGGAGACGCCCAATCACAAACGCAAATCCGGCGGGGCCCAGCTGCGCCTGCCCTGGCGGCCGGACAACCGCTATCCCGAGGTGGAGGAGTCGTTTGCGGCGCTCCGGGCCGCCTTCGAGGCCGAACTGGCCAGCGCCCACCACAGCGCGCCCATGCACCTTCGCGGCGAACTGGAGTTGCGCCCGGCGCTGCGCGAGGCCATCGCCCCGGCTGTTGTGGCCGAGAGATTGCTGCGCATGGCGGGATAAGCTGAGTCTGATGTGTGGGTGCTAAACTGATATTTGTTAGATTCTTTTAGCAGATAATAAGGCTATCTTGATTTTTATTAATAAAATCAACAAAACAGTCAATATTTGCGCTCGACAAAGAAATCAGACCTGTTTCGCTAATATCACCCTTCATTATTGTTTTATTAATTATTCCAGCGAATGTAATTCTACTAGGCATCGCGGGAATATTCAACCTCACCGAACCAATTTCATTAAATACATTATTATCGCAGGAGAACGCTGCGGAACATTTAAGACTATCAGTTACATTGAATTGTTTATATACAACTTTAGTAACATTAAATTCATCGAATAAACGAAATCCAAGGTCGCAAAAAGCAGGAATATTAAAGCGACAATCTCGTATTGAAACCTGAGCTTCCGTTTTATTAGCAATAAATATTAAAAGGCCGGAAAACCGTCGGGACGGATTTACAATAAAACAAATCTTCTTAAACAAAATTATATCCGTCTTAAAAAACACTTCTCTGGTAATTTCAAAATCACCTCTCACTGGGTGATGCACAATCTCTAAGTATATAATTTTTTCATAGTAAGTTGCCATGATCTGTTTGTCAGAAATATCAGTAACTATGAACCCCCTTGCCTCCTCTTCATTATATTTTGCATCTAACAATCTCTGTCCTAAATGCTTCCATTCTATATTAAAAAAAAGGGGGAAAACCCTAAGCTTTATCATAAGAAATTTCTCTTTTTGATTTTAAAGCAGCCTGTTCAATCTTCGTTTTATATTTGATTTTATCTGGCTCAGCCAAAGGCTTTCTGGTCGAAGAAAAAACAGATTTGTCTTTCTTAAACACATATGCACCCTTTACGGAATATTGAAAATTTTTACACTGCTGATGATCTGCAAACCCTGCCTCAAACTCAACCATAATATTCGGTTCAACATTCTTATCTAACGATCTCCACACAAGATTTGATATAAAAAAGCCTTTTTCCACAAAATCCAAATACTCTTTCTGGAACAATAGCGACTTTCCCCTTATCGCAACATCTTTTATAAAACCTGTTAATTCTGTTGCTGGAAACATTTCAGGCTCAGTTTCCTCAGCATCAGTGTCAACAAGATCATTCTCTATAGCTATTGAATTATTGATATTTGAAATTTTCACACCAGACACATCATCAAGTACCAACCCGGGAATAGTATTTATAAGAGAAAAGAAAAAATCGTTACGCCTTTTCCCATCAGTCACATGGGACAGATCAATCTCATCTATCTCGATTGTGCTGCTTTCTAATCCCTCAATTTCATCAATAATTTTTTTTATTAAATCTTTACACTTTGAGTTTGCTGCAAACCTTATATCTGTAACATCCTTTTTTTGTAGCGAAAATTCGATAGAATCCCTCACTATCGTTTCTTGCAACATCGTCGCTTTCCCATAATCAACATGAGGATACTCATATATAATACGCAAAAAAGGACTGTCTGGATTACTTAGTATTGTAATTTTTTCTCCAGAAATCGCTAGTTGAGTCGACAGGGAATCTATTGCATGCTGAAATTTATCGTACGAAATTGTTTTCTTTACTTGTGTAATTGACAATTTTTCCCGTCTATTATCTGACTCAATAATTTCATATAATTTGACAATGTCGTCAAAATCAAAGGGGAGTTGCGATACGTACTCTGACAATAGCTCTCGATCTTCATCTTTAGAAACCAAGATGCATTTTTGCTTTGCAAAATTTACAAGACCAGTAACACCTATTTTTCTTCCTTTTGCCATTAACGCAGCAAATATATCAATCGATGTAATATGAAATTTTCTACTCATCTCGCATACCTATTTCTTGGCTAAAAAACTGTGGAATCACTACATGCATGCGCTCATATGCAATAATTGGCTGGATTTTTTTTGCGAATACTTCATCAACTGTTTCCTCATAAATTTTTAATGCTTTTTCAAAATTAGTATGAGTTAGTTTGTTTTCAAATGGAACAAATATTCTTACACGCCGAACACTTTGCAAACAATTATATCTTCGAAGATAATCAAATAAATGTTGGAAATTTTCGAATTCATGTTCTTTATCTTCTATATAAACATCCAAGCCACTGATTGTGCTTGAATATGTATTTTCTGTATATCTTAAAACATGAAACGAACCACCAATTTGTTCAAGGGTTAATGGCAAATTTGATGGATCATGATAAATTTTACGTACCAATTGCTCAGGGTAAAAAAAACCACAATTGTCATCAGGTAATAGCTTTTTCCCTCTAAGTCGCTGCATATTTGATACTATATTACACAGATACACTATTTTTTTTGGGCCTAGTACTAATATTTTATTACCATTATCAATAGTAATATTCTCTGTTGCCTCGCTAAACAACTCAGCAAAATTATCTTTAAACTCATTGTCATGGTTATAAATAAACAGCATACCTTTTATGTTTATGTTTTTTTCTGTGAATATATATTTGCTTTTCCAGTTGATATTTTTTCTTGCACACGTTAATGCTGCATTTAGACTTACTATGGCTTTTTTTATTTTATCTTTTGAAATTGTACCTTTTGAGTAACTTTTCAAATCACACAGCACGTGAGTTATCTTATCTTCATATGGCTCGTAATATCTATAAACTACGTCAGCTGGATGAGTTTTTTGAATATGTGATTCATCAATACAATCCGTGTTTTCATTTACGGGGCCAGTTCTTTCCCAACCAAGATCTGAAAAAATTTCAGCACTTATAATTTCGGCCATTTTCGCAATATTAGCTGTTTCCGCCATCTTCCCCTCACATTCATTACGCAATGTATTGAAACATATACCATTATCTAAGACCGTGTTTAACGAATGACCACTAGCCAGCTGGAATTTTAAAAAAACCGTATTTTAGAAAAAAATATCAAATAATGAAAATTAAATCAACCAAACTTCTCAAAAAACACTCTGGACTGAGCTGACCGCTCTTGTATTCATAAACTTTGCGAAACCATTATCTAAATCAGAGCGCTTGGTGTAATATCCTCTCAAGCTCCCCCTGCGAAAGCTGCACGGGATTGCCCCGCATGCTGCTGGCCGCAAGGCCCTTGGCGGCAATGCCCGGTACGGCGGCAGCCGTCATGCCGAAATCCGACAGGGGCGGCGCGCCCAGCCTGTCGCACAGCCCCTTCACCCACTGCACCCCGGCGGCCACATCCGCCGCGTCCGTACCTGCGGAGCCGCCCGTCAGGATGCGCCCGGCCTCGGCAAAGGCCCCA
>NZ_JAZHDB010000184.1:0-2657 GCF_036584575.1 Desulfolutivibrio sp. | reverse complement strand
TTTCGGCCTGGGCCGGGGTGGCCTGAGGCAGAAGCAGCAGGGCCAGAAAGAGTGTGACGACGATTTTTACTGGTGGGTTCATACCTGGGTTTTCCTCTTGTCGCAGAGGGGTGTCCCTGGCGACGGGTCGTGGCGGGCGCGCCCACAGGCGGCCCGCGTGGTGTGGACGGTGAGCGCGCCTGGAAAAGAAAGGCGCGTGTCATCATAAATTATCGAAATTGCCAGGGCATTGCACCTTTTATTTTTGAGTGCCGGGGCGCTTTCGGCCGCCTGGGGGCGAGGGGGAAAGTCATGGAGCAGTCGATAGCCAGGGCCGCCGCCCTGTGGCGATCATCGACGACAGCCGTGGCCGTCACCGGGGCCGGGGTCTCCGTGGCCGCCGGGATACCGGATTTTCGCAGCCCTGGCGGGCTGTGGACGCGCTACGACCCCATGCGGGTGGCCACGGCCGAGGCCATAGGCCGCCACCCGGAAGAGGTCTGGGCCTTTCTGCTCGAAGCCCGGGACGTGGTGGGCAGAGCCCGGCCCACCCCGGCCCACCACGCCCTGGCCCGGCTGGAGGCGGCCGGACGGCTGGCGGCCGTCATCACCCAGAATATCGATAATCTGCATCAGGCCGCCGGATCGCAAAACGTCATCGAATACCACGGGGGCATGGGGCGCTACCACTGCCACCGCTGCCGCGCCGCGCACGATCCGGACAAGGCCCGGAACCTGGGCCCCGGGGATATTCCCTGGTTGTGCCGGGAGTGCGGCGGGGTGGTCCGGCCGGACATCGTCTTTTTCGGGGAGCCGATTCCACTTGACGCCTTGCAAAAAAGCGGTCAATTGGCCCTTGCCGCCGATTTTTTGCTGGTGGTGGGAACCTCGGGCGAGGTCGCCCCAGCCAACACCCTGCCGTTTAAGGTACAGGCCCGAGGCGGCATTGTGGTGGAGATCAATCCCGGGGAGAGCGCCTACCAGGCCATGGCCGATATCCGCATCGAGGCCCCGGCCGAGGTGGCGTTGCCGCTTTTGGAAAAACGTGTTCTGGACGGGGCCATGGCCCCATGCGGAAGGTGATAAGGGCTTTATGGATGCGCTGACGCCTCACGGCGGTTTCTGGACCATGCTGGCCGGGGCCACCCCCACGGTCATCTTCGTGTTGAGCATCCTGGGCGTGATGTCCCTGGGCTGCTGGAGCATCATCTTTGTCAAGCTGTTCGTCCTGACCAGCGCCCGAAAGGACTCGGCCAGGGATTACACGGTCTTCCAGGAGGCCGAGTCCCTGCGCAGCGCCATGCAGGCCCTGGGGCGGCACAAGCAGTCCCCGGCCTACAACGTGGGCGCGCTGGCCTTCGAAGAGCTCATGCGCATGGAAGACAGCGACATCGAGCCCGGCGAAAAGGCCAGGATCGCCATGGACAACATCCGGCGGGTGTTGCGCCAGGGGGTGACCTCCGAGCTTGGCAAGCTCTCGAAGTCCCTGTCGTTTTTGGCCACAAGCGCCAACTCCGCCCCCTTTATCGGCCTTTTCGGCACGGTGTGGGGCATCATGAATTCCTTCCATACCATCGGCCTGCAGCAGTCCGCGGCCCTGGCCGCCGTGGCTCCGGGCATCTCCGAGGCCCTGGTGGCCACGGCCATCGGCCTTGGCGTGGCCATACCGGCCACCATCGGCTACAACTTTTTTCTGGGCTACATGCAGTCCATCGAGCGGGAATTGGTCAACTTCGCAGGCGCGTTTTTAAACCGCATTCAGCGCGAGGTGACCTGGGAGCCCCGGGAACCCCGGGAGCCGCGTGAGCAAAGGCCCCGCCGGACCATGGCCCGGGAGGGGTTTTAGTCGTGGGAGTGCAGATCGGCGGCGGACAGAAGACGTTTATGTCCGAAATCAACGTCACGCCCTTCGTGGACGTGATGTTGGTGCTTTTGATCATCTTCATGGTCACCGCGCCCATGATGACCCAGGGTCTGGAGGTGGATCTGCCCCAGACCAGGACGGTCAGCGTCCTGCCCACGGACAGCGAACATCTGGTGCTGACCATCAAGGCCGATGGCGGCATTTTCCTGGACACCTATCAGGTTACGATGGCGGATTTGCAGGATCACGTCAAACGGTTGGTCGCGGATCAGAAAAAGACGCTTTTTCTGCGCGCCGACAAGAGCGTGGCCTACGGCGTGGTGGTTCAGGTCATGGGTGTGGTCAAGGCCGCCGGGATCGACCGGCTGGGCGTCGTGGCCGAAGAGGAAAAAAAGGAAACGGCGGCGCCGAAAACGCGCAAGCCGTAAAAGCCGCACCCCGGATTCACGCCCCCAATCCTCCCGGCGCTACACGCGCCAAGGTCTACTATGCAGGCACTCGGCTGGATTTTTTCCATTTTCTTGCACCTCACGGTGTTTTTGGCCAGCTTGCTTTTCATCCAGATGGAGCCGGTGAAGTTCAAGTTGGACGTGCCCGTCTATGAGGTGGAGCTTTTGACCCTCGGCCCTCCGGGGTTGCCCCCCGGCCCTCCGGGAGGAGACCCTGCCGCCGCACCCGGCCCCAAACAGCCGGGCCCCGAAAAGTTGCCCCCCGGCCCGGCCGAGACCCTGGCCCAGCCCGAGGCCCCCAAGGCCGCAGTGGGGGGATTAGTCACAAAATCGTATATTCTTAAATGTCTTGAGGAACAACTTAA
>NZ_JAZHDB010000183.1:0-2664 GCF_036584575.1 Desulfolutivibrio sp. | reverse complement strand
GATTGAGACCTTCAAGATACAAGATGATAGTGTAATTATAATTGGGAATATTTGAGGGGCCAAGGGCCTGGCACCGGGGCAGGGGCAGGGTCGCCTCGGCCGCCGCGCCCACCGTGGCCGCAGCCGTCGCCTCCAGGCCGGGAAAGACGATGCCGGTGCAGCCGTCCTCCCCGGGAACGTAGCCGCTTTGGTCTTCCTCGCCGGGGACCGGCCCGTCGCAGGGGGTGTTGCCGGGGGTGGTCACGCCGCAGGTTCCCGTGCCCCGGACGTTGAGAAACACGGCGCACAGGCCGTCGGCGCTGCGGTCGTCCTCCGGGGCGGCCTCGATGTCGAAAAGGTAGTCGAAAAGCTGGCTCATGGTTCACCTTCCCGGCCATCTCCGTCGCGTTTCCCGGGCCGCGTCCCGTCGGTCGAGACGACCCGGAACCGGGTTCGGGAAAAGGGATTGTGGCCGATGTCCCCGCTCATGGCCGCTTGCCGCACGGCCCGGGCCGCCTCACGCCGCGTGTCGGCCCGGGGATCAGGAGTGTTGTCCATGGAAGATCAGCTCCGAGACGTTGTAGTTTCCAAACAGATCCGTGACCGCCGCCTCGATGCGCATGCGATAGGCCAGATAAAAGGAGTCGTTTGGCACATCCATGAGGTCGGACAGGAAGATGCGGCCCAGCTCATAGTCTTGCATCCGTTCGTCGGGAAAGGGCGAGGCCGTGGCCACGCGCATGGCCCGGTAGTCCGTCACGGCGAGAAGCGGCGTCCACAGGGCTTCGTCGTTGGAGGCCTCCAGGACGAAGGTGCTGGGATAGGCGCACGGCCCCGTGGCATACGGGCACACGGACAGTTCGCGTACCCCGCAGGAGAACTGGAATCCCGTGACCCGCAGGGGGGAGGCGAAGCGCACGCCCACATACTGCGGCGTCGATCCCGGGGGCTGGGGCACCCAACTGCCGTTTATCCCGTCCGTGCCCGCGATGCAGAGGTCGTTGGCCAGGGGCCAGTAGGTGCTGCACGAGGACATGATGAGCGTGCCCTCGACCAGGAGCAGCTCGTCGTCCTGGCGGGGCAGGTAGCCCCAGGCATCGCCGAAGCGGTGGACGATCAGGTGGTCCTGGTACAGGGCCCGTTCCAGGGGGTCGGGCAGGGAGCGGGACAGGGTTCCGTTGGTCAGGTGGTAGGCGATGCGGCTCACGACGTCCTCCCCAGGCGCAGGTGGGCCGCGCCGCCAAGTTGCAGGACGCCGCCAAGCGCCGCATACCCGGCCGTTCCCACCCCGCCGTACCAGGTGACGGCGTAGGTGCTGGCCCTGGCCTCGTCGTCCACCCAGACCATGCCGGGCAGGGGCGGCGGCAGGCTCAGGTCGGTTTCGGCCACGATTCCCGTCTCCCACAGGTCGGTGATCTCGAACGTGCGGTCGAGTCCGAAGGCCTCGATGCGCACCCCCTTGACCACGGACAGGCTGTAGCGGGCGTCCGTAGGCGCGGCGAGGTGGAAGGTGCCGTAGCCGGTGAAGGAAATTTTCAGGCTGAAATCGTCGTCGGCCCCGGTGTTGGAGAAGACCATCTCCTGGCGGGGCAGGGCCGAACCCGGCAGGTAGTCGTCCTGGGCCACGCCGCACAGGGGGGTTCTGGAACAGGTCACCCGGCTGCCGAAGCTGTAGGGGCATCCGCGCAGCGCATCGAAGGCCGGGCCGCAGGTGACCCGGATGCGGCCGGGGAAGCCGTCGAATCGGCAGGGCAGGGACAGGGGATAGGCTTCGGGCATGTGGTCTCCGGTCCATGGGGTTGCGGGGGCGCGAATCATGCCGGTTTGCGCGGCATGGAGCCTGTGCCGTGGCCGTGGCCTGGCGGGCGCCCGGGACGACACGCCCCGGACGCCCGTCCGCCGCTCGTGTTGCGTTCGGCAATTTCCGTTATGGTTTGCCAGGAGGCAACATGTTGAATTTATGATTTTTATTCACAAAAAAACAAAATGTTTTTTTGTGAACGCCACACTACGAGGCCGGGAAGGTGATGGTGAAGCTGTCGATGGTGGTGGTGGCCCCGGCGGTGATGGCCGTGCTGGACATGTTGAGCTGGGCCCCGCTGGTGGAGATGGACCCGTCGAAACGGGCCGTGTCCGTGGAGGCCCCGGTGGCCAGATCGTTGGCGTAGAAGCGGAACCAGCCTGCCGTGCCGCTGGTGGCCGCCACCCCGGACCAGACCTCGCCGGTGTTTTTGGACAGGATGCCGCCTGCGGCCGTGCCGAACTCCAGGCCGTTTGCCGCCTGTCCGGCGGTGAAGGTTCCCGATCCCAGGGTGATCTGGGCCAGGTGGGTGGCCCCTTCGGCGTCGTCGGCCGTGGTGGGCTGCACCCCGGGGAAGATGCGGATGACGCCGTCGGCCAGGGTTTCCTTGAAGCTGCCGGTGCTCAAGAGCTTGTTGCGCAGTCCGGTGGACAGTCGAAGAGCCATGCCAATCTCCTTTTCAAATTGGGCGGCCCGGCCGGGGAACCATTCCCCCGCCGGGCCGCCGGTTGTTTCCATGCGGCCGCGCGCTCGGCGCGTCCGGCTACGGGCGCAGCACAAACAGCCAGGCCGCGTCGGACCAGACGGCAGCGCCGCTTCCGGCCCCATCCGCCTTGTTGTCCAGAATGAAATCGCGGGCGAACCGGCCGGACTGGATGTCCTTC
>NZ_JAZHDB010000182.1:0-14491 GCF_036584575.1 Desulfolutivibrio sp. | reverse complement strand
CCGTGCTGGATTGCGTTATATCCACATAGACGCGATCCGTCTGCTGGATGACGGCAAGAACGGTAGGCTGATTTGCCGTAACCAGAGCGCCGACGGTCACGGACGAAGCCCCGATGCGCCCTGACACCGGCGCTTGGATTTCCGTGTAGGCAAGGTTGATGGCTGCGGCTTTCAATTCCGCTTCAGCCCTGGCGACACGGGCGAGGGCCTGGCCGTGCTGGGAAATAGTGTTATCCATATCTTGATGGCTTAGGGCCTCTTGGGTGATCAAAAGCCGCTGGCGTTTCTCCAGCAGGGCGATAGCTGCTACATTGGCTTGCGCCTCCACCAGGGATGCCTTGGCCGTGGCATAGGCGGCTTTGTGAGCCGCAGGATCGATACGGTACAAAACCTGCCCTTTTTCCACATCCGCGCCTTCTTCAAAAAGGAGATCAAGGATGATACCGTCAACCTGGGGCCTGACTTCCGCAGTTACAATCGCGGAAATCCGCCCCGGCAATGTGCTGGTCAGAGTGAGCTTTTCTTCGCAGACCACGGAGTACAGCACCTCGCTAGGCGCGGC
Source organism: Desulfolutivibrio sp. (assembly GCF_036584575.1). NCBI lineage: Bacteria > Pseudomonadati > Thermodesulfobacteriota > Desulfovibrionia > Desulfovibrionales > Desulfovibrionaceae > Desulfolutivibrio > Desulfolutivibrio sp. The sequence continues at coordinate 13,929 of NZ_JAZHDB010000182.1, read as the reverse complement.
TTTGGGCTGTTTTGCTGTGTCGCAGCCCGCCATAAGCAAAATACAACATAACGGTATGAGCACCCGCCATCCTCTTCTCTTCTCGATATCCAAAACCATTTAAGATACCTCTGTTTTATCCGGCGCAAGCAAATTCCGGCTTGCTGTTTTCTTCATTATGTGCAAGGCTAATGTATACAGTAACTTTAGAGTCAACAAAAAAATAAACATGGAAAAACAACTACTTACAACAGGAGAGTTCGCAAAGCTGTGCGGAACCCAAAAGGGTACGCTGCTGTTTTACGACAAGGAAGGGTTGCTGAAGCCAAAGCACGTTTCCGAAAATGGTTATCGATATTACGATATAGATCAATATTTTGAGTTCGACCTGCTCTCGATGCTCAAGGAAGTCGGCAGTTCGCTGAAAGAAATCAAAACGCATTTACGCCATATGGACGGCGAGGGTTTCATGTCCTTCCTCGAGGAGAAGCAGGTTGTCGCCAAGAGGGAATTGAACAGGCTGAGACAGCGGGCGCTTATGCTCGGGGACATGGCCGAGTGTCTGCGCGAAGCCTTGAATTTCGACTATGACGTATTGGTCGTGGAACAGCAGGAAGAAGAACGTCTGGAGGTGACGCCCACCGGGGTGACCCCGTCCGAATCACGGTGGGAATTTATCCTGCGTTTTGCCGAGTACAACGATGTCTATAAACAGCAGGAGCAAAAGCCCCGTTTTCCGTTTGGTTTTATTCTCGGCCTGGATGACGTGCGCCGGGGCAGCCACCTTGAGCGCTATTCCTTCCACCGGGCGAGGCGCACAACGCCGCGTTCTCGGCTTCACGTCAAACCTGAAGGGAAGTGCGCCACCCTGGCTCATAAAGGAACGGATGAAACGCACAGGCAGGCCCTTGTCGGAATGCTGGAGAAAATCGATTCCGCCGGTATGGCCATAAAGAGCGATATATATGTTTACGACATGATGAGCTATGTCATTAAGGAGACCGGGGACAGCTATGCGGTGAAGTATTGTGCTCTGGTGGAATAGCGTATATGGACTGCTCTCGATATGGAGTTTTGATTCAGTTGGTGGAGAGAGGTGTGAGGAAAAACAGGCGCCAGCCCCGGCCATGGGAGGCTGATGCCTGTTTTCTTATTGTTTTTTTAATCCAATCTTACCGGAGAGGGCGGGCATACTCCGCAAACGGCGTCCCCATAAGTCCCTGCACCAACCTCGCATCGGCGGTGACCATCACCCCGCTGAGCGCCACGGCCAACGTGACATACAGGCAATCGTACATGGCGCGGTCGGTCATGGACGCAATTTCCCAGGCATGCTGGCGCAACTGCGCGCTCTCATAATACGCAATCGGCTGCACCGCCAGATTCTCCCGCGCCTCTTCCGCCTCTGCCCGGCTCATGTCCCCCCGGCGCACAAACTTGGCCAGAAGATTGTCCATCTCGATCAGAAAAAAACCGGGGCATAGAGATCGATCCCGTGGCGCATGTATGCGGCGGCCGCATCACCGCCCGCCTGGGACGTGAACCGCTTCCCCGCCGCCGAGGCGTCAAAAATGATCGGCCTCAGTTGTCTCGGTCTTTCCGGAGAAGCGCCGTAGTGTCGGGAAAGACCCTCCCCGCCATGCGCCTGCGGAAATCCTCGAGTTTCGCCGCGGCCGCCTGATGATCCAGTACCTTGCGGGTGCTGGCTTGGCTCAGGATGACCCGCACCTCGGCCTCGAGCGAGCGGTTGTGTTCGGCGGCCAGGGCCTTGAGACGGACGACCACGCCTTCGTCCAGATCGCGAACCAGTATCTGCGCCATGATGTCGCACCCTCCATGCCTACCATCAATAGGTTACTTTATTGATGGATGCCAATTTTTTCCCCGTGTCGCGTTCTCTTCCGGTATCGCTCAGGCCGACCGGACACGGTGGACCGCCGCCGATCCAAGCCCACCGCATCCGCCACTCCGCACCCGTCTGCCGCTCCACACCCATCCGTCGCCCCACATCCATCTTGACAAACCCCTGCTTTTTGCAGTTCATTCCGTCAAACGGAGTGGAAACCGCATGTTCGACGAAATTGACCTTAAAATTCTGAACATCCTTCAGGAAAACGCCCGTACCTCCAACGCCGATCTGGCTCGGGCCGTGGACCTGGCCCCCTCCGCCGTCCTTGAGCGGGTGCGCAAGCTCGAACGCCGGGGCGTCATCACCGGCTACGCCGCGCATCTGTCCCCCCCGGCCGTGGGGCTGACGCTCACGGCATTTACCTTCGTGCGCGTGGAGGAGGCCGTGGGGGCCACGGACACCGGGCGGCTTCTGGCCGATCTGCCGGGCGTGCTCGAGGTCCACTACACGGCCGGGGCCGCCGCCTACCTGGTCAAGGTCCGGGTGGCCGACACCGCCGCCCTGGCCGGGCTTTTGCGGGAGATGGGCCGCATCGAAAGCGTGCGCGACACCAACACCACCATCGTGTTGGAGACGGTCAAGGAAACCGCCTCGCTGCCTCTCAACCACCATTCATAAAAAGGATCGCCGTCATGGATCAGGCTCTCGAAGCAAAAATCGTGGCCCGGGGAAAGCAGTTTTTCCAGAGCATCCGGGGTGAGGCCCCCTCCATCTTCAATAAGGGCTTCTGGACCGGCAAGGTCATGGACTGGGCCATGAAAAACGAAGACTTCAAGGTCCAGCTCTTCCGGTTCGTGGACGTGTTGCCCTACCTGACCACCTCCGACGCGCTCAGGCGCCACATCGAGGAATACTTCACCGGCCAGGGCGCGGCGGACATCCCGGCCGTGCTCAAGTGGGGCGCGGAAAAGTCCGGCATGTTCGGAGGGCTGGCCGCCGCCGTCATGGGCAAGGCCATCCGCTCCAACATCGAGGGCATGGCCAAGGGCTTCATCATCGGCCAGACCGCCAAGGAGGCCGTCAAATCCATCAAAAAGCTGCGCAAGGACGGTTTCGCCTTCACCGTGGACCTCCTGGGCGAGGCCACCATGAGCGAGGCCGAGGCCGACGCCTACCGCGACGGCTACCTGGAGGTGCTGGCGGCCATCGCCAAGGAGCAGCCCTCCTGGACGGCGCTCGGCGGCGGCAAGGGCGATCTCGACTGGGGAAGCGCCCCCCGGGTCAACGTCTCCATCAAGCCCTCGGCGCTTTTTTCCCAGGCCAAGCCCGTGGACATGGAAGGCTCCATCACGGGCATCCTGTCGCGGCTCGTCCCGGTCTACCGGGCCACCCGGGCCATGGGCGGGGCGCTGTGCATCGACATGGAGGCGCTCAAGTACAAGGACATGACCCTTGAGCTCTTCAAGCGCCTGCGCACGGACCCGGAGTTCCGCGATTATCCGCACCTGTCCGTGGTGCTCCAGGCCTACCTGAAGGACACCGAGCACGATCTGGCCGACCTTCTGGCCTTCGCCAAGGCCGAGGGGCTGCCCATCGGCATCCGGCTGGTGAAAGGGGCCTATTGGGACTTCGAGACTGTGGTGGCCAAGCAGATGGGCTGGGAGATTCCGGTGTGGACCAAAAAGCCCGAGACCGACGCGGCCTACGAGCGCCTGTCCACGGAGATCCTGCGCCACGCCGATATCGTCTACTTCCAGGCCGCCTCGCACAACATCCGCACCATCAGCCACGTCATGGAGACGGCTGCGGCCCTTTGCGTGCCCGGGAACCGTTACGAGTTCCAGGCCCTGTTCGGCATGGCCGAGCCCGTGCGCAAGGGACTTTTGGCCGTGGCCGGGCGGGTGCGCCTGTACTGCCCCTACGGCGAGCTTTTGCCGGGCATGGCCTATCTGGTGCGGCGGCTTTTGGAAAATACGGCCAACGAGTCTTTTTTGCGCCAGAGCTTCGCCGACGGCCAGGCCGAGGAGCTGCTCCTGGAAAACCCCCTGGCCACCCTTGCCCGCGAGACGTCCACGACCTGCCCGCCGTCGTCGCCGCCCGTGTCCAAGGGGGGGCTGACGCGCTTCGCCAACCACCCCATGCCCGACTTCACCGTGGCCGACCTGCGGGCCGCCTTCCCCAGGGCCCTGGCCGAGGTCCGGGCCGCCTTCGGCCGCACCATCCCCCTGGTCATCGGAGGCCAGGAGATCCTCACCGCCGACCGGCTGGCCTCGGTCAACCCGGCCGATCCGGACGAGGTCGTGGCCCAGGTCTGCCAGGCCGGGACCGCCGAGATCGATCAGGCCGTATCCGCCGCCAAGGCCGCCTTCGAGGGCTGGCGCGCTGCCGCCCCGCAGGATCGGGCCGCCGTACTCCTGAAGGCCGCCGACATCGCCCGGGAGCGCATCGTGGCTCTGTCCGCCCTGCAGGTTCTTGAGGTCGGCAAGCAGTGGGATCAGGCCTACGCCGACGTGGCCGAGGCCATCGACTTCCTGGAATACTACGCCCGGGAGATGATCCGCCTGGGCGCGCCCCGGCGCATGGGCAACCAGCCCGGCGAGCAGAACCGGCTTTTTTACGAGCCCAAGGGCCCGGTGGCGGTCATCGCCCCCTGGAACTTCCCCCTGGCCATCGCCTGCGGCATGTCCGCCGCCGCCGTCGTGGCCGGAAACTGCGTGGTTTTTAAGCCCTCGGGGCTGGCCTCGGCCGTGGGCTTTGGCCTGTGCGAGATCTTTCGCCAGGCCGGGCTGCCGGACGGCGTCTTCAACTACTGCCCGGGCCGGGGCTCGGTCATGGGCGACCATCTGGTCGAGCACCCGGACATCACCATGATCGCCTTCACCGGCTCCATGGACGTGGGGCTGCGCATCATGGAGAAGGCCGCCCGGGTCGTCCCCGGACAGGCCTATTGCAAGCGCGTGGTGGCCGAGATGGGCGGCAAAAACGCCATCATCATCGACGACGACGCCGACCTGGACGAGGCCGTCTCCAGCGTCCTGTATTCCGCCTTCGGCTTCCAGGGCCAGAAATGCTCGGCCTGCTCCCGGGTGATCGTCCTCGAGCCCATCTATGAGAAGTTCACCGCGCGCCTGAAAGAGGCCGCCGGGTCCGTCAAGATCGGCCCGTCCGAAGACCCGGCCAACTTCATGGGACCGGTGGTGGACGCCGGGCAGCAAAAAACCGTGGCCCACTACGCCGACATCGCCCGGGCCGAGGGCCGCATCCTCGTCGAGCGGCTTGGCGCGGGCAAGGGCTGCTACGCCCCCATGGTCATCGTCGACGGCATAACGCCCGAACACCGCCTGGCCCAGGAAGAGGTCTTCGGACCCATCCTGGCCGTCATGAAGGCCAAAACCTTCGATACGGCCATCGACATGGCCAACGCCACCCGCTTCGCCTTAACCGGCGGCGTGTTCTCGCGTAGCCCGAAAAACCTGGAGACCGCCAAAAAACGCTTCCGGGTCGGCAACCTGTACATCAACCGCAACATCACCGGCGCTCTTGTCGAGCGGCAGCCCTTCGGCGGCGCCAAGATGTCCGGCGTGGGGTCCAAGGCCGGCGGCCCGGACTACCTGCTCCAGTTCATGGACCCGCGCGTGGTGACGGAAAATACCATTCGCCGGGGATTCACGCCCATCGAAGAGGGCGACGACTGGTTTGAATAAAGGAAGCCGGGGCTGCTGACAAAGTCAGCAGCCCCGAAAAGAACAAGCAGGCTGCGGCAAGGCCCGCGCCGTCAGCGAGTCATTATCGTGTCTTTCCGCCCGGAGGCTTGGCCGCCGCTGGCGGCGCAAAGCCCAGGCATGGGCTTTGTCATCTCTCTTTGCGAGGAGGCGTCGCCTTCTCCCCGAACCCCTCCTCCGCCAGGTGGCCATTGTCTCCTGGAACCCGCAGAGGCTTCGTCCCTCCAACATCCTGTGCCAAGCCCAGACATCCGGCGGCCGGGTGTCAGATGAGTGGAAGGTCAAGATCAGCTTCCGGTTCTTCACGTAGAACCTCAAGGGCAAGTCGTTCATCAGCAATTCGAAAAATACCGTCCTGTCCAGGAATTACTTGGTGATGACCATCAAGCTGTATCTGGCTTGCTCGAGCATGCTGTAGGATGTCTTCATAGGTATGTAGTGTCAGTAAACAGCTGTGCAACAATTTGTTTTGTGACGATACAAATGTATTTATATCGTCTACAAGCGTATACAAAAAATACATATCAATGATTTGAATGGAGACGTATGTTGTTTTTTATCGCAGAGCAATAATAATTAATGAATGATAGAGAGGTATTAATGCCTTGACAGTTGGGATTCGTTTAGAAGATAAAATGTATTTTGCTTTAACAAAATAAACATTAATAAAATATAGATATTAGCTTGAAATCAGAGTGCATTGGTAGGATATAATGAATATTGTCAAGACAATATTCTGTTTGAAAGTTCAATGGGTCTTGCCTGAGTTTTAAAATAATATTAATTTCGCCTATGCCAGATGGACAATCGTTTGTGGCATGGACGTCGATGCTGAATCGTGTTTTGTTAAATTTATTTGTCGAAATTCAACCAGCGGATAGATGGATAGAGAAAAAAAGAGTGGTGTTGAAAGTGAATTGTAAACTAAAGCAACGTGGTACACAACATATAGAGGTGTTGATAGACGAGTAAATCGCTCAAGATAAATCGGGTTATATTTTATTCCAACGACCGGATTGTCCCAGAAAACCCAAGGATGATCCGGGAAACAGTTCCCGCCCGTTTTTTCAAGGGAAAAGGAGGAAAGTTGTATGTGGCGTTTTGACCCAGCTGCCAAGGGCGCGCCGAAGATCGACATCTTACGACATGTCAGGGTTGGTGTGAAACTCGTGGGCGGTTTCATCTTCATGGCGATTATCAGTCTCGTGGTCGGAGGGATCGGCGTTTATTCCGTACAGAAACTCGGCGGCCAGGCCCAAGAGCTTGGTCAGGTGAAGATGCCCGCCCTGAAGAATTTGCTCTATCTCCAGCAATCCCTCGACGAACTCATGATTGCCCAACGCACCTTGCTCATCCCCGATCTGGACGCGACGGTCAAAGACAACCAGTTTAAACGCGTCCAGAGAGCGCGTGAACGAGATGCAAACGCAATAGCGGAACTCGACAAACTGGCGAAAATAGCATCCATTGAGCAGCAGTGGGCGATGCTCAAGAAGGCATTTGTCGACGTTGGCGAGACAAATTCACTTTTCTTTGAATCGGTGAAGGAAAACAAAAAAGGCCGTATGATCGAGCTTGCTCTTGGCGTCTGTCGGGACAAGTTGTTAAAAGCCCAGGAGGAACTGGACCAGGTCGTCACTATTGTCAACAACAGCGTCAATGACGAAGCGCGCATTGCTCAGGACATGTCGAGCAGTCTTTTCTGGGTGACGATGGGCGGAATGGTCCTTGGAGCGTTGTTGGCTTTTTTCTTGGGACTTCACCTTGCCTGGGATTCGGTCAGACCGCTACGCAAGCTTGTTGCTTTTTCCAAGGTCGTTGCTGGCGGCAATCTCGACGAGAAATTGAAAATTACCCGGCGGGACGACTTCGGCATTTTGGCCGACGGTCTGCGCACGATGGTCGCGGCGCTCAAGGATAAAATAGCCGAGGCAGACGCAAAGGCTGCACAAGCCGATGCGGAGTCTCAGCGCGCCAAGGTGGCTACTGACGAAGCCCTCTCCGCCAAAGGAGAAGCAGAGCGCGCGGCGGAGAATATCAGCCAAACGGCGATCCAGTTGGAGAAGGTTGTGGAGATCGTCAACACCGCGTCGGCCGAACTCAGCCAGCAGGTTGAGCTATCCAGTCAGGGGGCGGGTGTGCAGTCAACCCGTGTAGCGGAAACAGCCACGGCCATGGGCGAGATGAACGCCACGGTGCTCGAAGTGGCCAAGAACGCCTCCCTGGCCGTGGAATCCGCCGAAGCAGCCCGGAGAAAGGCAGGCGAAGGCTCAGAGGTCGTTGAGCAGGTCGTCCAGGGAATCAACGCCTTACAGCGGGTTTCCATGCGCCTGCAGGAGGACATGGGGAGCCTGGGCCGCCAAGCGGACGGTATCGGGGCGATCATGAACGTCATCTCCGACATCGCCGACCAGACCAACCTCCTTGCCCTCAACGCAGCCATCGAAGCGGCCCGGGCTGGCGAAGCCGGCCGAGGGTTCGCTGTCGTGGCCGATGAGGTCCGAAAGCTGGCGGAAAAAACGATGTCCGCAACCAAGGAAGTTGGTGATACAGTCACCGGCATCCAGTCTGGAACCAGGCGCAATCTGGAGAACGTGAAGCAGGCCGTTGCCAATGTCGAACAGGCAACCGTCCTGGCCCTCAAGAGCGGCGAAGCACTCAGCGAGATTGTCCAACTGGTGGAAGTTTCCACGGACCAGATACGGTCCATCGCCACAGCCAGCGAGCAACAGTCGGCTACCAGCGATGAGATCAACCGCAACATTGAGGACATCCACAGAATCTCCTGCGAAACAGCAGACGCCATGCAACGCTCGACGCAGGCTGTGAGTGATCTTGCCAGCCAGTCCAACGTACTGCACGACCTTGTGGAAAAAATGATGCTGCCAAGCCAAGCGTAATAGAGGAACGCAATTCGTAAAGGATTTCTTCGACCCCACCAGCCGCGAGGAGGGTGGTGGGGCGAATGGTGGCCATGGACAAGTCTCAAAGCGTGTTTTGGCTTGAGGGCGAGGCCGCGAAAAGCGAGCGCATCCCCTGTCCGGAGTGCGGCGCGCTGTGTCGGCGTCACAAACAAGCGGATACGGCGAGTGGTGACGCATTCCATGTGCAACGCCTTGGAGCGATTCGATCTTTGCCGACTGTGTGGAACCGGCCTGGATGAAACGGCGACCACGTGCGGCCATCATTGCGACACCATCTTCGTGGGCATGGACCTTGAAAAACGCCCGGTGACCCTCGCGGCTCCTGCGGAGACGGGCGCCACTGCTCTCAAACGCAGGGCTGGAGGGACTCAAGGGCTTTTTCCAGGCCGCCCGTTCTCCAGGCAGAGGCTACTGGATGTGACCACCTTCAGCACCATGCTCAACCTGATAGGGGTACCCATCCACGAGCTTCTGAACAGGGGATTTCCATAGGAAACGTCGAAGCCCCAGAAGAGTCTTTCCCTCACCGGATTCTCTCCCTATCCTCCCTCCCATGTGCGGACGCTTCGCCCTGGGCATTCCCAGAAAAAGACTGGCCGAGGAATTAGGCCTGGACGCCGTGCCGGACGCGCCGGACAGGTTCAACATCGCCCCGGGCCAACTCGTGGAGGCCGTGGTGGACGCTGGCTTCGGGCGGCGCGAGATGCGGCTTTTTCGCTGGGGCCTGGTCCCGTCCTGGTCCAAGGAAGGGGGCAAGGGCCGGGGGTTCGTAAACGCCAGGCTCGAGACGGCGGCGGAAAAACCGTCGTTTAGGGCGGCCATGCGCTATCGGCGGTGCCTGATGCCGGCCTCGGGATTCTACGAATGGCAGGTCCGGCCGGGCGGCAAACAGCCGTGGTATTTTTATCGGGCCGACGGGCGGCTGGCGGCACTGGCCGGAATCTGGGAGCGCTACGAGGGCGCGATGGGCGAGATCATGGAATCCTGCGCGATTTTGACCACCGAGGCCGATGCGGTCGTGTCGCCGGTACACGAACGCATGCCCGTGGCGGTCGCCCCGGAGGACTATGGGCGCTGGCTCGATGCCGACATGCGCGACGGCGCTCGCGCGGTGTCGATTTTTCGACGCCTCGGCCCGTCGATCTGGGCCGGGCATCCGGTCGGGCCGGGGGTGAACCGGGTGGCGGCGAATGATGAGCAACTTCTCCTGCCGCTGACCAGGGGCTGATGGCGGGACATGGCGGGGCATGACGGGGATCATGGCGCGGCTTCGGCCGCGCTTTTCGTTTTTTTGGGGGAGGTTGCGGCGTTTGTGGCACTACATCTGCAATACAAGCGGAGCAGGGCAAAAAACTCCGCCGTGGGGGCGGAGTCTTGACCAACGGGGGAGGCTATGGCGATAGCACAAGAGGCAGCATCACAACGATTCCGCATCGCGCCTGTGGGGCGTCCGGACCAAACCGCGCCGGTCATCCGGCCCGGCGTGTTCCGACCCGGGCCGCTGGTGCAGGATGTCGAGCGGTTGTCGCGTCCAGGCGTGGTGTTGTCGGACGAGGACATCATAAACGTCCTGGTGAAATATTTTCACGCCTACATCTATCCCGGTTCCGAGGCGCATGCCGTGCCGCTTGGGGATATCTCCGAACTGTTCTGGCGGTTTTGCGGCATGTGGTGGGAGGGCACGCGGGATACGCCCGCCGATCTGGGCCTGCGCGGCACCACCGGATACGCCCTGCGCATGCTGGCCGATCTGCCCAAGACCGGACACATCTTCCGCTCCATCGCCGGACGCCCGGCCATGCCGAGCGACCTCGCCGACGGCTACGTGGGGCTCGACCTGGGCACGGGGACCGGAGTGCTGCTCTTGGCGGCGTCGCTCCAGGCCAGGCGGCGCGGGGCTGGGCGGTTCGACCTGCTGGGGGTGGAATACGACACCCTGGTGGCCGAACGCACCGGGCTTCTGCTGGACCGGCTCGGGGTGGGCCGGGTGGTGGCGGCCGACGCCCGGGATGCCCAGGCGTACATCGACATGGTGGACGGGCCGATCACCTTTGTGGCCAACGAAACCATCCCGGGCATGAACCAGCGCATGCAGTCCGAACACTTTTCGGCCATCCACGGAGCGCTTTTCGAGGCGGCGGCCGCCCGTTTGCGGGAGACGCTCTTTTTTCCGGAAGGCCTGGTGGCGGTGGAGCCCAAGACAGACGCCTCGGTGGTCCTGTCGCGGCAAAACCGGTTCCAGGTGCCGAAATACTACCGCAACGTGAACGTCTTTCCCCGGGCCATCATCATCGAGGGACGCCTGACGGCCCTGACCCGGCTCGGGAAAGACTTCCCCCGGCTCATCCCGCCCCAGGTCCGGCGCTTTCTGCCCAGACGTTGGTAAGGCGGAAACGTCGGGGCTGCCGCCTCGTACCGTTGCCGGGGCTGCCGCCCCGTACCCCGCCCGGGGGAAATCATTTCCCCCGGACCCCCTGACATCGTTGGCGATTCCCGAAAAGCGAAGCTTTTCGGGAATCGCCAACGAAAGTCAGGTCGGCCGGAGAACATGAGGTCTCCCGCACGCGGACGCGAAGCGCGCCATGTCCCCGGCCCTGTGTCTGCGGCGCAGAGCGCCGCAGACACAGGGCCGAAAAGAACTGGTTTTTTGCATACGGACGCGAAGCGCGCCAAAGTTTTTTGAAAGGGGTCCAGGGGGAAACTTTTTATCAAAAAAGTTTCCCCCTGGCGGCTACTTGCCGCGGAAGCGGCGTTCCCAGTCGTATTCCTTGGACGTGACCACATCCTCCATGCGGCGGATGCGGCGGCTGAGGCGTTCGAAGCGGCGCGTAAGTTCCTCGCGGCCGTTTTTTTTGTTTGCGGCGAAGCGGGAGTAGAAGTCGCGTTCGTCGTCGTTTCCAGGGGCCAGGACGGGTTCGGGGCGCAGCAGGAATCCGGCCAGCAGGTAGCCTCCGATCACGGGCCAGACGCCGGAGAAGACGGCCAGAAAGACCACGCCCACCCGGACCCAGAACACGGGTACTTCCAGATAGCGAGCCAGTCCCTTGCACACGCCGAGCAACCGGCCGTCCCTGGCCCGGTAGAGCTTGCGGTATTTGAGTTCCGAGACGTGTCTCATGGGTTGCCCCCTCCGCCATCCCGTCTGCCGGAGATGATGATGGTTTCCAGGCTCTCCACGCGGCCCTCCAACTGTTCCAACTGCCGGTAAAGCTCCTGGGCGGTTTCGGCCTCCTGGCGCTCGTCCTGGGCGTTTTTGCCGCCGGACTTGAACAGGCGGGCCGCCAGAACAAGGATTCCGCCCAGGATGACCACGCCGATGACCATGGCCCCGGCCACGATCAGGGTGACGAGAAGTTTGATCATGGTGTCTGGCTCCGCGTATCCGTCAGGCCCGAAGCAGCCGGGCGCAGGATCGTTGCAAGAGAAACAGGGCGAAGAGGGTAAAAAGCCGCAACGCGATTTTCATGTCACTTCCCGCCGTCGGTTTCGGCGCCCGAGGGGGCGACGCCGCGCAGGGCGGCCAGTTCCCGCTCGATGTCCTCGTCGGCCTCCATGCGGGCGAATTTTTCTTCCAGGGTCATGGGTTCGCCGGGTCGGGGCGCAGCGCCTCGCTCCCGGGGGGCGGCCAGATCGGCCTCGGCCTCCAGGCGCTCGATGCGGTTCTCGAATTCCTCAAAGCGTAGCAGGGTGTCGGCGGATTGTACACGCCGCAGCTCGTCCCCCGCCCGCTTCTTGCCAGCGGCGCGATGATGCCGGGCCACCAGGACGCGGCGTCGTTCCTTGGCCGAGGCCAGCTTTTCCTCAAGCTTATCGAGATCACCCTTGCAGGCCTCGATCATGCCTTCGAATTCGGCGGTCTCGGCCTCCATGGCCAGGGCGCGTTCCTCCAGGCGACGCTTTTCCAAAAGCGCCTCCCGGGCCAGATCCTCACGGCCTTTGTTCACGGCCAGCTTGGCCTTGCCGCGCCACAGCTCGGCCTGCTTTGCGGCCTCGTCGCGCTGCCTGCGGGCCGTGGCCGCCTGGGCCATGGTGCGGGCGCAGGAGGCCTTGAGTTCGACCAGGGTCTCCTCCATCTCCTGGATCATGAGCCGGATGAGCTTTTCGGGGTCTTCGGCCTTGTCGAGCATGGCGCTGATGTTGGCGTTGATGATGTCGCGGAAGCGGGTGAAAATACCCATGGTGGTTCCTCCTTGGGGCGTTTGCAGCGATAAAGCAGGGTTCGTGCCATATAAAAAAACCAATAAATATAATAAGATAAGTTTTTAATGAAAAAGAAAAGTGGTTGAAAAAAACAATGTATGGCAAAAAAAGCCAAAAGGTGGTGATAATGGCGAACAGCTATCATTCTTCGGACCAGGGCCTCAGCGAGGCCATCGGGCAGTCCGACGCCTTTTTGGCCTTTCAGGAACGCCTCTCCGCCGTGGCGGGCGTGTCGCGGCCCGTCATCCTGCTTGGCGAACGCGGAACCGGCAAGGAACTGGCCGCCATCCGCCTGCACTACCTCTCCAGGCGTTGGGACAAGCCGCTTATCACCCTCAACTGCGCCGCGCTGCCCGCCTCGCTGCTCGAATCCGAACTTTTCGGGCATGAGCCCGGGGCCTTCACCGGCGCGCTCAAGGTCCGCCACGGCCGCTTCGAGGCCGCCCGCCAGGGCACCCTGTTTCTCGACGAGGCCGCCTCCGTCCCGCTCTCCGTCCAGGAAAAAATTTTGCGCGTCGTGGAATATGGCACGTTCGAGCGCTTGGGCTCCTCCGAGCAAAAGCGCGTGGATGTGCGGCTCATCGCCGCCGCCAACGCCGATTTGGCCGCCATGGCCCGGCAGGGAACCTTCAAGCCCGATTTGCTGGACCGTTTGAGCTTTGAAGTGCTGCATCTGCCGCCGCTACGCGTTCGGCACGGCGACATCCCCCTGCTTGCCGCGCGCTTCGCCGCGCGCATGCAGGCCGAACTCGGGCACAAATCGCCCCCCGAATTTTCCGCCCAGGCCATGGCCGCCCTTGAGGCCCATCCCTGGCCCGGCAACGTCCGGGAACTCAAAAACGTGGTGGAGCGGGCGGTGTTTCGCGCCGCAGGCAAACGCATCCGACAGGTGGACTTTGACCCCTTCGCTTCGCCGTTTCCGCCGCTTCCCGCGCCCGTTGCCTCAGCATCATCCCCCGCCGTCCCGGCATCTCCGGCTGCGGCCATCTCGTCGCCCGATTCCCCCAGCCTGCCCGCCTCGCTGCCCGACGCCCTGGCGCGCCTCGAACACCGCCTCGTGCACGACGCACTCGCCGCCGCCAACCATAACCAACGCCGCGCCGCCGAACTGCTGGGCCTGAGCTACCACGCCTTTCGCGGCGTCTACCGGAGGGCGAGGCGTGAGGAGGAAGGAGATGAGGGGAGAAGGGGTGATGAAGGAAAAGAGGACCGGGGAAGGGAACCCCTTTTGTGAACAAAAGGGGTTCCCTTCCCC
>NZ_JAZHDB010000181.1:0-2654 GCF_036584575.1 Desulfolutivibrio sp. | reverse complement strand
ATCCGCGGTCCCGCCGCCCGGGCTGCCCCCCCGCGTCTGCGTCTTCGGCATCCCGGGAGGAGGCGACGCCTCCTCCCCGACGGCGTGCTACGCCCGGGGGGCGTTGGCGAGTATCCGTTGGGCGTTGTTGTCGGTTTGGGAATAGTCGTCGGGGGTAAGCCCGGCGCCCATGGCGATTTTTTTGCGCAGTTCCAGGGCCACGAAGTCGCCGGGTTCGTGGGCGTCGTTATTGATGACCAGTTTGGCGTCGTGGGCCTTGGCCAGGGCGGCGACGAGGCCGTTGGTGAGGCTATGGCCTTTGCGGGTGGTGATTTCCAGGGCCACGTCATTTTCGGCGGCCAGGGCGGCCTCCTGGGGGGTGAGGATGCCGGGGTGGGCCAGGATGTCGGCGCGGCCTTCGATGGCGGCCAGGTTGGTTCCTTTGAGCACGGGTTCGACGATGGTTTCGCCGTGGACGACAATGATTTGCGCGCCGAGTTGCCGGGCGGTGTGGATGAGGCTCGGGATGAGCGGCGGCGGCACGTGGGTGATCTCCACGCCGGCCAGGACGTCGATGCCCAGGTAGGGTCCGGCCTCGCGCACGAAGCGCAGCAGGTTGTCCAGGATGAGCCGGATGTTGGAGTGATCGGCGTGGTCGGTGATGGCCACGGCGCGGTATCCGGCCTTGGCGGCGCGGCGGGCCAGTTCGGCGGGGATGAGGCAGCCGTCGCTGAACGTGGTGTGGGTATGCAGGTCGATCATGGTGTCCGGCTACATCTTGTATTTGGTTTCGTCGTTGGTGAATTTTTCAAGGATCTCCGTCCATTTGTCCGCATCTTCGGCCCCGAAGGCCACCACGGAGCCGGTCGTTTTTCCCTCGGCGGCCATCTGTTCGAAGACGCCATGGGCCACCAGGATGGAGACTTCGGCGCGCAGGGCCAGAGCGATGGCGTCGGAGGGGCGGCTGTCGATGCGTTTGCGTTCGCCGCGCACATCCACTTCGATTTCGGCGTAGTAGGTGCCTTCGCTAAGCGAGGTGATCGAGACCGAGGCCACGCTGCCGCCCAGGTCGTGGATGGTGTTGAGGAGCAGGTCATGGGTCATGGGCCTGGGCAGTTTGACTTCGTTTAAGGCCAGGGAGATGGCCATGGCCTCCATGGCCCCGATCCAGATGGGCAGGACGGTTTTTTCCTCGCGGTCCTTGAGGATGAGCACGGGAACCTGGGAGTCTTCATCCAGGGCCAGGCCGAAAACCTTCATTTCTATCATGGCCTCATACCGCCTTTCCCCGGAGGGAGTGCTTTTTGGCTTCAAGGATATCCACCGTGACGAACGTGCCGGTAGGATCGCCTGGGCCTGCATATTCGAAATCGACCACGCGGTTGCCTGGTTCACGGCCGCGCCAGGAGGGACGGCCGGGTTTGGGTTTGCGGCTTGCGCCCTCCACCAGGACCTTGGTGCGCGTTCCCACCCGGGCGGCCAGGGCCGCCGTATGGAGGTCGTCCAGGAGAACCTGGAGCCGGGCCAGACGCTCGGCCTTGATCTCCATTGGGATTTTGGGATCAAAGCGTGTCGCCGCCACCCCGGGACGATCATTGTACATGAAGGAAAAGCCGCTTTCAAACCCCACCGTACGGACCATGTCCATGGTCTGCTGGAAATCTTCCTCGGTTTCGCCCGGGAATCCCACGATGATGTCCGTGGACAGGCTGATGTCCGGGCGGGATTTTTTCAGGTCTTCGACCAGCCGGAGGTATCTGGCGGTGTCGTATTTGCGGCCCATGCGCCGAAGCACCGCGTCGGAGCCGGATTGCAGCGGCAGATGCAGGCTGGGACACAAGGCGGGCAGTTCGGCGAAGGCGGCGATGACCTCGGGGGACAGATCCTTGGGGTGGGAGGTGGTGAAGCGCAGGCGGGCGATGCCGTCCACGGCGGCCACCCGGTGCAGGAGCGAGGCGAAGGAGGCGCCGTCGCCCGAGGCGTCCAGGCCGTAGCTGTTGACGTTTTGCCCAAGCAGGGTGATCTCGCGCGCCCCCCGGGCGGCCAGTTCGCGGCATTCGGCCACAACGGCGGCGCTATGGCGGGATTTTTGCCGTCCCCGGACGAAGGGCACGATACAGTAGGCGCAGAAGTTGTCGCAGCCCTGCATGATGGTGACGAAGGCCTGGGCCGGGACGGTTTCTTCGGGCCAGGCCGCCTGGCGTTCGGGGTAGGTGTCGGTGAAGTCGAGAAGCGAGATGCGCAGGCCCGGTTCCGTGATCAGGCGCAGGATGGCCTGGGGTGCTGCGGCCAGGCCGTCGGCGCCGAAGACCAGTCGCACCAGGGGGAAGCGTCGCCAGAGCTTCGTGCCGATCTGCTGGGCCACGCAGCCGCCCACGGCGATGAACAGATAGGGCTTTTCGAGGGCGTATTCGGCCAGTCGACCCAGGATGCTGTAGACTTTGAGTTCGGGTTTTTCCCGGACGCTGCAGGTGTTGATGATAATGAGGTCGGCCTCGTCTTCGGGGGCCGGGGTGAGCCCCTTCGCCACGAGGGAGCGGCTGAGCCAGTCGGAGTCGCCGACGTTCATCTGGCAGCCGAAGGTGATGACATGGAATTTCATGGTTCGGGAGTATACTGCCTGTTTGGCCGGGGGTAAAGGCGCGGGCAGGGTTTGACCGGGCGCGGGGGGAGGG
>NZ_JAZHDB010000180.1:0-2698 GCF_036584575.1 Desulfolutivibrio sp. | reverse complement strand
TCCCCGAACCGGCGCGGCGCGGCGTCGGGAACCCAGGCGGGCACGGCCCCAGGCGGCGCGGCCGGGGGGCTTTGGCCGGTCAGGACGGCCAGGATGTGCATCAGCCAGGCGTTGGCCTGGGGCGAATCCGGGGTCTCCAGATGGGCGTGGGACAAGACGACCCGGCCCCGGCCGAAGCGCCCGGCCAGGATGCATGGCCCGGCCCCCAGAAACTCCGGCCCGAACCCAAGCCCGAACCGCTCCCGCCAGGAATCCAGGGTCGCCTGGGGAAGCCCGGCCACGGCCAGGTCGGCCAGCATGAAATCCGGCCCCGGCCCGTCGTAGGCCGCCAAGATCCCGCCGTCCACGGCCTCGGCCAGGGGTGGCGCGAACCGGGCCGGCCACCACACCGGGACCAGGGGGCGCCTGGGCAGCCACTCCGGGACCAGGGACGACCCCCGATCCGGAACCACCCCCACATGGCCGCTGACGAAATGCTTGAGCCGGTTCGTGAACCCGGCCCGTCGCCAGGGACACAGCGACAGGCCGTCGGGGTCGGACAGGGCCAGCCCCGCGCCGCCGCAGATGCCCAGGTAGGCGCCGCCTGCGGCCACAAAACGGCGCACGGCGCCAACGCCCTCCGCCCCCAGGGCCTCCAGCTTTTTTTTGGCGAACCCGCCGGGAACGGCCAGAAGCCTGGGGGGCGCGTCGCCGCCCAAAAGCTGCGGCACATCCCGGCTGCGCACCAGGACGAAGGGAAAGCCCGAAAAGGAAAGGGCGCGGTGCAATAAAAGCCCCCACAGGTGGGAGTGGTCCCACAAAAGGGCGATGGCGGCGGCGGGGGAGGCGGTCATGGGCCAAGGCTACCAGGGGGTCGCCGCCGAGGCAAGACGCCCGGGGAAGCCTGCCGAGCCGGGGCGCGTCCCCCCGCCTCCCAACGCATGGCGACCGAAAAGACGCCTCCCGGGCCGCACCAGGCCGCCGCGTCGCCCCGGCGCGGACCTCCGCACGCGGCGACCGGCCCTGAAAGTCCGCCCGATTCCCCTTGCCTCTGCGTGTTTTCGACGTTATAGGGAATAAATACAGCAACCCCGATGTGTGCAACCTTGAGGTGAAGGAGGAGTTTTTAACATGAACCAACCGTATCGCACCATGGAATCGACCCGCGCCCGGGCCGAGGTCGTCAATGCCTTCATGCGCGGCGTCTACGCCTGGATGTGCATGGGGCTTGGCGTCACCGCCGTGGCCGCGCTGTTCACCATAAGCACCCCGGCCATCGCCCAGGTGGTGCTCGGCAACCAGATCGTGTTCTTCGGGCTGATCATCGCCGAACTGGGCCTGGTGGTGGGCCTAAGCGCCGCCATAAACCGCCTCTCCAGCGGCGCGGCCAGCGGGATGTTTTTGCTCTACAGCGCGCTCAACGGGCTGACGCTGTCGGCCATCTTCCTGGCCTACAGCCAGACGGCCATCTTCAACGCCTTCGTGGTCAGCGCGGGCATGTTCGGGGCCATGAGCGTCTACGGCCTGATCACCAAGAAGGATCTGACCTCCTGGGGCAGCTTCCTGTTCATGGGCCTTATCGGCATCATCATCGCCTCGGTGGTGAACATCTTCACCAAGAGCGCGGCCATGGACTTCGTCATCTCCTGCGTGGGCGTGCTGGTCTTTCTGGGGCTGACCGCCTACGACACCCAGAAGCTGCGGGTCATGGGCGAGACCGCCCCGGCGGACGACGCCACGGCCGTCCGGCGGGGAACCATCCTCGGGGCCCTGACCCTCTACCTGGACTTCATCAACCTCTTCCTCATGATGCTTCGGCTTTTCGGCTCCAGCCGTGACTAGCCGGAACACCCAGGACCATCAGCCGGGGGAATCTCGTCCAAGGTTCCCCCGGCTCTTTCGCCAACCATGCCCGTCCCGGATCGCGTAAAAAACCTGCTCTCCACCCTGCTTATGCCGCCCGCCCTCCTCTATGGGCTCGGCATGCGGCTGGCCAGACGCCTCGCCACCCCCTTTCCCACGGGCCTTCCCTGCGTGGGCGTGGGCGGCATGCAGCCCGGCCTGCCCGGGACGGTGCTGGTCACCTCCTGGCTCCTGGGCTGGGCGGACCACCACGGTCTGAGGACCGCCGTGGTCACCCCTCCCCTGCGGGCCGGACGCGACCCCCAGACCATGCGGGCCACCCCCGGGGCCGACCCCGGGGTGATCGACGCCCAGGCCATCGCCCTGTCCATGTACGCCCCCCGGGCGGCGGTGCTCTCCGACCCGGATCTCCGGCGCGCCGTGGAATCGGCCATCGGGGCCTTCCGGCCGGAGCTGCTGATCGCCCACGACGGCCTGTCCCGGCCCTCCCCGGCCAGGAACCTCCAGATCGTGGTCCTTGGCCAGGACGACCTGACCACGGGATTTGGCCGCCCCATTCCGGCCGGACGGTGGCGCGAGGACGCCTCGGCCCTGCGCCGGGCGGAGATATTCGTGGTCTACATGCCCCCGGGGCGCTTCGCCGAGCAGGCCGGGCTCATCGAAAAACGCCTGTCCCGCTACGGCAAACCCGTGGTCAGCGTCAGCCCCCGGGCCTGGCGGCTGCGGCAGGTCGCGGGCCGCCAGACGGCCCAGGATTTTGCCGGAGAGCCGTATCTGCTGGTGACCACCGAATCCGAGCGCCGCACCACGCCCGAGGCCCTGTCCGCCCTTTTGCCCGCGCCGCGCCTGTCGGTCA
>NZ_JAZHDB010000179.1:0-14676 GCF_036584575.1 Desulfolutivibrio sp. | reverse complement strand
TGGTCACAAATACCGTGACCACGCGGGTTTCCGACTCCATTGTCGAATGCGCCCGGGGGCGGCCCGCTCGAAACGGGTGTGCCCTGGCCGGGGTCGCGCGGTTTTGGAATCCTGGGAACGCGCCCCGAATCCGGCCGTGGTGGTCCGTGTGGACCGAAAACCGCTCTTGGGACCGGGTTTCTCCGGCCGCGCCCCGCTGCGGGAATAGTTTTTATATCCGGCCCGGGCGGCGCGAAGATTGCGCAACACCCCTTGCAGGTGATCCAGGATCTCCTGCAAAATGGTCTTGGTGCGGCATAGCTGCTGTTCCAGGGCCACCCAGTCGGTGGACGAGGCGGGGCCTCCCCGGGTGCGGCCGGAATCGGCCCTGGCCTGGGAGGAGTGCATGGACATCCCGGTCAGTTCCCCGACCCGCAGGTCTGGCCGGAACCACCGGACGACAAAGAAAAACGCCCCCTGAGACGGGTGTGTCCCGGGAGCGTCGGCCGTGCGCGGAAGTGCTGTTTCATTTCGTTTGTATCGATCCAGGTTTTTATGGCCATTACCCAATTCGCAACGAAATGGCAAGCGGCCCATGCCGGGGCTCCCGCCCCCCGGCATGGGCCTCCGGGAGATGACAGGCGGCGCCGTTTTGGTGTAGGAGCATGCATGTCGCCCCTTCGGCGCCCTCTGCATCCGGGGTTTTGCGACAAACGCCACCACCGAAAGGACCATCCATGAAGCCCACCGACGCCGAAGTCGCCAAACCTTTTGTCGATGCCACAAAGCATGTCCTGTCCATGATGGCCCAGCTCGACCCCTCCGCAGGCAAGCCCTATGTCAAAAAGGGCAGTTCCGCCACCGGCGACGTCTCGGCCGTGGTCGGCGTGACCGGCGACAAGCACGGCAGCATCTCCCTGAGCTTTTCCAAAAAGTGCGCCATCGCCATCGTCAAGAACATGCTCGGCGACGACATTGTGGACATCATCCAGGACGCCAAGGATGCGGTGGGCGAGGTGACCAACATGATCTCCGGACAGGCCCGGGCGGGATTGAGCCAACTTGGCCTGAACCTGCAATCCTCGACCCCCACGGTGATCTTCGGCGACAACCACACCATCAGCCATGTCTCCAGCGGTGCGGTCATCGCCATCCCCTTCTCCACGGAGTTCGGGGACTTCACGCTGGAATTCTGCTTCGAATAGCCCCGGGGACCGACATGTCACCTCGAAGCGCACCCGCCCCGGGCGCATGACCCAACCTGCGGCCGCCGGGCTGCACGTTCCGCGCTTCGTGAAGGCCGACCGCACCGTGACACGACATCCGCTCCGCCTCCTCTCCTGCCTGCTGATCCCCTGCATCCTGGCCATGCTTGGCGCAGGGGCCATGGCCCAGACCGCCCCGGCCGCCCCGGGGGCGGCCTCTCTCCTGCCGCCGGGACAAAGCGCCGCGCCCAAGGCCGTCCCCGTGGTGCTGGAAACCTCGCTTTTCACCCTGCCTCCCGGCCCGGACGGGGGACGGCTGGCCGTTTTGCTGTTCACCCCGGCCCCGGGCTGGCACGCCTACAGCCACATGCCCGGCGACACCGGCCAGCCCGCCTCGGCCTCCCTGCGCCTTCTGCCCGAGGGCGCCCCGCTGCCGGTCTCTTTTCCCGAGGGCAGGCAAAAGCCCGACCTCTTCGAGCCGGAAAAGACCGCCAACATCCACGACGCCCCCACCCGGGTCTTCGTGGCCCTGCCGCCGGAGGCCGCAAAGGGATCGCGCCTGGCCGGAACCCTGAACCTGTTTTTATGTTCCGCCACGAGCTGCTGGCCCGTCGCCCTGCCCGTGGATCTGCCCCTGGACGCGGCGACGCCTCCGCCTCCGGCCGAAACCCAGCCCTGGTGGCCGGAGTTCGACGCCGCCAAGGCCGCCACGGCCAAGGTCGCGGCCATGGCCCCGCCGGAGACGGCCCCGGACGCCCCGGCGGCAGTCCCAAATACAGCCCCGGATGCGGCCGGAACGTCCGTTGCAACCCCGGCCCTGACCCCGCGCTCGCACACCCCCTCCCTGGAGGTGGCCGGGCTTTTGAAGGCGGCCCTGCTGGCCTTTCTGGCCGGGTTCATCCTCAACTTCATGCCCTGCGTGCTGCCCGTGGTGAGCCTGAAATTGAGCAGCCTTCTGGCTGTGTGCGGCCACGAAAACGCCACGGCCCGGCACCGCATCCTGCGCGAACACAACCTCTTTTTCGCCCTGGGGATCATGGTCTACTTTCTGGCCCTGAGCCTGTTTCTGTGGCTGGCCGGGATGGCCTGGGGGCAGATCTTTCAGTCCACCACCCTGACCCTGAGCCTGACCGTGGTCCTTTTCGCCCTGACCATGAGCCTTTTCGGGGTGTTCCATCTGCCGGTGATCGACCTGAAGATGCCGGGGAAGGCCACGGGCGACTCCCGTACCGGCGCGTTTCTGACCGGCGTGTTGGCCACGCTTCTGGCCACGCCGTGCAGCGGCCCGTTTCTGGGCGGGGTTTTGGCCTGGACGCTTCTGCAACCCCTGGCCACGGTCATGGCCGTGTTCACCTGCCTGGGGCTGGGCATGGCCCTGCCCTACATCCTGTTCGCCATCTGGCCGCAACTGGCCCGGTTCATGCCCCGGCCCGGGAACTGGATGGTGTCGCTGGAACAGGGGATGGGATTCTTGCTGGCCGGTTCCTGCATCTACTTCCTGACCATCCTGCCCACGGACAAGCTCGTGCCCGCGCTTTTGGCCCTGTGGGCCACGGCCCTGGCCGCCTGGGTCTGGGGACGGTTCACCAACCTGTCCCAGTCCGGGCTGCACCGGTTCGTGGTGCGCGGGGCGGCGGTGCTCCTGGTGGTCGCGGCCACGACCTTCGCCGCCGCCGACCGGGAGCCGCCGCGTCTGGCCTGGGTGGCCTGGACCCCGGCCGAATTCGCGGCCCGGCACGGCCGGGAGAACCTGCTGGTGACCTTCACCGCCGACTGGTGCCCCACCTGCAAGCTTTTGGAGCGCACGGTGCTGGTCCCGAACACCCTGGGGCCGCTGGTGGAAAAATACGGCCTGACGCTTATGCACGCCGACCTGACCAGCCAGTCCCCCGAGGCCATGGCCCTGCTGGCCGCCCTGGGCAGCCGCTCCATCCCCCTGACCGCGCTTTTCCCGGCCGGGGCGGGGGCCTCGGCCCCTGTCGTGCTGCGCGACCTGTACACCGGCGCGGCCCTTGGCGAGGCCATGGACGAGGCCTTCGCCGCCACGCCTCCCGCGAAAAAAGGCGTCCTGGCCCCCTCGTCTCGCCCCTGAGGATACAAATCCTCATCCTTCAAAGGCGTTGGTTTCGCCTTTCCCGCCGCCATGTTCGAGGACGCCGCAGACGGCCTTCCTCCGCCCCCGTTCCGGCGGTCCCCGGCCACATCGCCTGCCCGGGACGTCCCCGCTCACTCCTCCCCCGTGGGCTCCTCGTGGGTCAGGCAGTGCACCGCGCCGAACCCCCAGGCCAGCTCCACGGCGTGGACGCCGTGCACCGCCCGGCCCGGAAAGCAGTCGGCCACAATCGACAGGGCCTTGCGGTCGCGGGGATCGTTGAAGGTGGGGACCAGCACCACGTGGTTGCCGATGTAGAAATTGGCGTAGCTGGCCGGGAGCCGCACCCCCTTGTAGGCCAGGGGGGCGGGCATGGGCAGATCGATCACCGTCAGATGCGCCCCGCAGGCCAGGCGCGCCCCGGCCAGCCGTTCCCGATTCTCGGCCAGGACGCGGTGGTTGACGTCGCATGGGTCGCCCTCGCGGCACAAGACCACCGTGTCCGGCCCCACGAAACGGCAAAAATCGTCCACATGGCCGTGGGTGTCGTCCCCGGCGACGCCCCGGCCCAGCCAAATGGCGTTTTTCACGCCAAGATGCGCGGCAAAGACCGCTTCATAGTCCGCACGCCCCAGGCCGGGATTGCGCACCTGGGTCGTCTGGTCCAGGAGGCATTCCTCGGTGGCCAATAGGTCGCCCCGGCCGTTGCCGTCCACGGCCCCGCCCTCCAGCACCACATGGCGCCCCGCGACGGCCGGTTCCTCCATGGAAAGCCCCAGGTGTCCGGCCACCAGGGGGGCGGCGGCGAGATCCTTGCGGTGATTGGGATATTTGCCCCAGCCGTTGAAGGCGAAGCGCACGGCGGTGAGGGGCGCGGGTGTTGGCGGCGTGCATGCCCCACCCGGCTGAACCGACCCGACTGGCCCGACTGGCCCGGCTGGCCCGGCTGGCTGGTCCGACTGGTCCGACTGGTCCGGGACGCCGGGACAGGCCGACGGAGTCGGGGGGGTCGGGGGGAGCGACGAGCGCACGAAAAAGGGTAGGATGTCCCGGGTCCAGTTGCGGTCCAGGTCCATCGGGACGAACTCGACATGCGACATGTCCGCGCCCGAATCCGTAAGCATGCGCCGGGCCTCGGCCCGGCGGCCGTCGCTTACGACCAGGAGCCGCACGGTTTGGGAGCGGGACAGGAGGCGGATCATCTCCACAAAGGCCCATTTGACGGCGGCGAATTTCCCCGGCCAGTCGTTTGGGTTGTGGGGCCAGCCCATCCAGACCGCGCGTTGCGGGTCGAATTCGGCAGGCAGGCGTTTATGCAGCGGCGGCGCGGAAACTTTTTTCATGGCGGTGACTGGGGTGGTTGGGATGGTTGGGATGGTTGGCAGGCCGGGCTCGGGGTTTGCGACACAGTGCGGCGGCAGCAACGCTCAGCAAGGCTTCGCGCAGCCGCCTGCCTGTGCGCAAACCCGTCGCCCGGCCAGGGCATTTTCCTTTCATGCGGCCATCCGCGTAAGAAAAAAGAATCTTTGTTTGGTTTAAAGACATTTCATGTCTTTTGGGTGGGGCGCAAACCCGTCGCCCGGCCGGGAAATATGGTGCAGCGTGGACGCCTGAAGAGGCGCCGCGTTCGATCCCTTTTTGTTTCATTCCTCGTTTCCCCGCCGCCTGTCCGGGGGGTCCGGGGGGAATGATTCCCCCGGGCGGGGAGGGGTTCGGGGAGAGGCCTGCGGCCCCTCCCCGACGCTCCTCACAATGGCCGCACCGCCACGCGGCTGCCTGCCTCCAGCCCTTCGCAGGCGGCGTCGATGGCCACCAGGCCGTCGGCGTCGAGGAGGGTCTTGAGCAGTCCCGAGCGCCCGAGCACGGGATGGGCCAGGGGGATGTCGCCGTCGCCGTATTCCAGGCGCACCCGGACATGGTCTTCGCGGCCCGGTTTCGAGGCCAGGTTGCGGGCCAGCGTGGCCGGGAAGGTGAAGGGTTTGCGGGTCAGCGCCTGCGGGTCGCCCATGAGGCGTTCGATCAGGGGCCTGCCGAAAAGGGTCATGACCACCTGGGCGGAGGTGACCTGTCCGGGCAAACCGATGACGGGTTTATGCCCCACGCGGGCCAGGATGGTGGGCTTGCCGGGGCTTAGGGCCACGCCGTGGGCCAGGATCTCCGAATCGGGCAGGGCGGCCAGGGCGGCCAGGGTGAAGTCGCGCGCCCCCACGGAGCTGCCGCCGGACACGAGCACGGCGTCGCAATCGGCCACGGCCCGGGCCAGGGCGGCATGGATGGCCTGCTGGTCGTCGGGCGCAAGCCCAAGGGCCACGGGCTCAGCCCCGAAATCGCAGAGCAGGGCGCACAGGGTGTGGGTGTTGACGTCGCGGACGCCCCCCGGCGGCGGCGTGACATGGATGGACGTCAGTTCGTCCCCGGTGGACAAGACGGCCACCCGGGGCCGACCGCCGACGGCGGGCCGGGTGACCCCCAGGGCGGCCAGAAGGCCGATCTCCTGGGCGCGCAACCGGCGTCCGGCGGCAAGCGCCGCCTGTCCAATCCGGGCGTCGTCGCCCGCGTGCATGACATGGTCGCCCGGGGCTGCGAACTTGCGAAATTCCACGGCGCCAGCGCCCATGTCCAGGGTATGCTCGACCATGACCACGGCGTCGGCCCCCTCGGGGAGCATGCCGCCGGTGACGATGCGGGCGCAGGTTCCCGGGGGCAGGGAGTGGTCCGGGATGACGCCGATGGGCACGTCCATGGCGCAGTCCAGGTAGGCGGGGTTGGCCTCACCGGCCCCGAAGACGTCGGCGGCGCGCACGGCGTAGCCGTCCATGGCCGCCCGGGAACGCGGCGGCAGATCTTCGGCGGCCACCACGTCCCGGGCCAGAAACCTCCCCCGGGCGGCGTCGAGTTCCACGGTTTCGGCGGCAAGCGGCGGGAAATGGCCCAGAAGCTCCAGGAACCGGGCCGGGGAGACGACGCGGAAAAAATCTTTGTTCATGGGATGGTCCGTGTGGGCTGTGGCCTGAGCAGCATGTCCGCGACAAGCGCCAGGGCCTTTTCGATCTGGGGGGCGCTGGCGAAGCGCCGGGCGTTGTCCTGGCAGATTTTCGGGGGCACGCCAAGGGCCTCGCGCACGGCCCCGGGCAGCTCCTCCGGGGCGGAAAACAGCACGCCGCCCCGGCCCAGGGTTTCCCGGCAGGCCCCCCGATCCAGCGCGGCCACGGGAATGCCGTTCAGGTTGGCCTCCACGATGACCCGGCCAAAGGTCTCTTCGAACAGTGAGGCCACCACCAGACAGGCCGTATGGGCATAGATGGGCCGCATGTCCGAGGCGTACCCCACATGCCGCACGTTGCGGCAGGCCGCCAACCGCGTTTCCCGGCCAGGCGCAAGGGGGCCGCAGATCAGGCAGGGACGCCCCAGTCGGGGGGCCTGCTCCAAAAACATGTCCACCCCTTTGTGGGCCAGCCCGCTGGCCAGGGTGACGAACATCCGGGGCGACGCGCTCGGGATGGATGTCGCTTGGTAGTCCTTTTCCTCAATGATCGGAAAAACCACCTCGGCCCGGATGCCGGAGAGTTCGCGCAGGCGCCGTTTCATATAGACGCTGTTGGCCACCACCATGTCGGCCCGCTTCAGGGCGTTCAGGTTGGCGGCATGGTCGATGCGGCAGCCTTCGAAACACTCCTGCGGGGCGTAGCCGATCAGATCCACCACAAACAGGCAGGTGCGCAGATTCCGGGCGAAGGCGCACTCCAGCACCTCCGTGCCGCCCCAGCCCTGGGTGATGACCAGGTCCGGGCGCATCCGGTCCATGATCCCGGCGGCCTCGGCCGTGAAATCCCGCACGACGCTGGCGGAAAAGGGCTCGCCGTCCACGGTGTGGGACTGGCCGTCCGGCCGTTGCGCATTGACCGACGTCACGTCGTATCCGGCCCGGGCCAGGGCCCGCAACAGGGGAACCATGCTCAGGCTGGCCCCGCCCACGGCCGGAAAAAGATCCCGGGCGGCGAAGAGCAGACGTCCTTTAGCGGGTCTGGCCATGATCCTCCCGGTATCAGGAAGGCGGTGTGCGGCCAAGGAGCAGATGGGCGCACAGGGCCGCGCCGAAAAGCCCCATGTCGTGACGCCGGGCCAGGGACACCGGAATCGCCGACAGGTAACCGGCCATGGAGGGCGAATCGACAAATTCCTGGGCAAAACGCGGATGCGTGACCAGGAAGGGATTTTTGGCGGCCACGCCGCCGCTTATGTACATCCCGCCCCCGGCCAGGACCGTCAGGGCATAATCCCTGGCCGCCCGGCCGTAGAAGCCTGCAAACCAGGCCACGGTTTCGCTCTCCGGGGCAAGTTCCGCCGCCACCTCGGCCGGAGACAGGTCGCGGCCGGTCAGGTAGCGGTGGACCAGGGACAGCCCGAGCCCCGAGAGCACAACGTCGCCCCGGGGATAGGACTCGCCCGTAACCTCGGCCACAAGCCGCAGATAGTCCTGCTCCTCGCGGCGAAAATAGCGTGAGGCATGGCCGCCCTCGGCCGAAAGCACCTGATGCCCGCCGCCCGCCAGGGGCGCCAGGGCGGCCATGCCAAGCCCGGTTCCCGCGCCCATGACCCCGCGCACCTTGCCCGGGTTGAAGTAGCCGGGCAGGATCGACAGGCATTCGTCCGCCAACGGCGTGCGAAAGGCCTGGGCCTGGGCTGCAAAATCGTTGACCAGGGCCGCGTTTTTGAGCCCGAAGCGCGGGGCGTCGCGGTCCAGGTCCATGTTCCAGGGGATGTTGGCGAAGGTGCAGGTTTTGTCCGAGGCCGTGCCCATAATGCCCACCGGGCCGGACATGGGGCCGGGTACGGCGAAGACCGCCGCGTCGGCGTCGGCCGGTCGCAACGGGAAATCCGACCCGCCCAGGGCCGCCAGCATATCCGCAAAACACACCGCTTCGCGGGTGGACAGCCAAAGATTATGGGCCTGTTCGATGCGCCCGTCGGGATACGACAGGAAATGGCCGAAACGGCTGTTGGTGCCGCCGATGTCCGCAGCCAGAAGATGCCTGACGCCGCCGTCCATCTCCACCGTCATGTCGCCTCCCTGTTGCGGACGCCAAAGGCCCGCCAAAATCCGAATATCCGGCCTTGATGCCGCACGCGTTTGCGGATACCTCAAGGCCGCCGCCCGAAAGCGTACCCGGCGGCCATGGATGCGTCGTGACCGAGTCGTGTCGGTGATGCTAACACGGCGCCATCAGAAAGAAAAACCCGGGGGAAGGCCCGACCATGACCGATATTCCCGCCTTTTTCGCCGCCGGGGCGGCGCTCGGGGCCAGCGCCGGGTTCTCCCCGGGCCCCCTTTTGACCCTGGTCATGGCCCAAACCCTGGCCCACGGGCCGCGCGAGGGCGTCAAGGTGGCCATGGCCCCCTTGCTCACCGACGTCCCCATGCTCGCCGCATCCCTTTTGGCCCTGTCCTTCGTGCAGGACCGCCCCGCCATCCTGGGCGTGCTGTCCCTGGCCGGGGCCGCCGTGGTGGCGTTCTACGGATGGGAATGCCTGCGCGCCCGGCCCCTCTCCCTGCCGGATATCCGCGTTGCGCCCGGGTCGCTCAAAAAAGGCGTCATCGCCAACTTTTTAAATCCCCACCCCTATGTTTTCTGGGCCACCGTGGGCGCGCCAGCCACCCTGGCAGCAGCCCGCTCCCCGGGAGGCCTTGGCGCCGCTGCCGCGTTCCTCAGCGGCTTCTACCTGTGTCTGGTGGGGGCCAAGGTCTGCGCGGCGCTTGTGACCGGCCGCTTCCGCTCCTTCCTGGGCAGCCGGGGATACGCCCTGCTCATGCGGCTTCTGGGACTGGCCCTTTTCGTCTTCGCCGCGTTTTTCGTGCGCGACGCCGGGCAGTTCTTCGGACTCTTCCCCTGACCCCGCCCCGGGCCCTCCCGGACGCCTTGTGTCTGCCTTGAGCTATGCCGAAAATGACCGTATATTGCCATCCATCCGCATAGCCCCGCTTCGCAAGGAGACCCCATGACCGCGCCTTTCACCGCCGGACTCATCCAAATGGCCCCGGCCAAAACCAAGGCCGCTTCCCTGGCCAAGGCCGCCACCCTCATCCATGAGGCCGCAGCCTGCGGGGCCAATGTGGTCTGCCTGCCGGAACTCTTCACCACGCCGTACTTCTGCCGCACCCAGGACCATGCCGCCTTCGACCTGGCCGAGCCCATCCCCGGTCCCACCACCCAGGCCATGGCCAAGGCCGCCCGGGACAACGACGTCACCGTCATCGCCCCGCTCTTCGAACGCCGCGGCCCGGGGCTGTACCACAACACCCTGGCCGTCATCGGCCCCGAGGGTGAGGTGACCGGCATCTATCGCAAAATGCATATTCCCCACGACCCGGGCTTTGAGGAAAAATTCTACTTCACGCCCGGCGACCTGGGGTTTCGGGCCTTCCCCACCCCGCACGGCAAAATCGGCGCGCTCATCTGCTGGGACCAGTGGTTCCCCGAGGCCGCCCGGGCCACGGCCCTTCTCGGCGCAATCATGATCTTCTACCCCACGGCCATCGGCTGGCACCCCTCGGAAAAGGCCGAATTCGGGGAAACCCAGCGCGATGCCTGGATGACCGTGCAACGCAGCCACGCCATCACCAACGGCCTCTACGTGGCCGCCGTCAACCGCGTGGGCGTCGAAGGCACGGGCAAGGCCTACGCCGGAAGCCTGGAATTCTGGGGATCGTCCTTTGTGGCCGACCCCATGGGACGCATCCTCGCCCAGGCCGAAACCAGCGCCGAAACCATCCTCACCGCAGACATAAACCCCGCCCTGGTGGAACAGACCCGCCGCCATTGGCCGTTTCTGCGCGACCGCCGGGTGGATGCCTACGACGGGCTGACCGAGCTGTGGGGAGAAGAGTGATCGGGGAGAGGCCAGCGGCCCCTCCCCGCCCGGGGGGAATCATTCCCCCCGGTCCCCCTGACGGGGCAGCGGGGAAAAGATGAATGAGACAAAAAGGGATCGAACGCGGCGCTTTTTCAGGCGTCCACGCTGTACCATATTTCCCGGCCGGGCGACGGGTTAACGCCCCACCAAAAAGACATGAAATGTCTTTTAACCAAACAAGGATTCTTTTTTCTTTCGAGGATGTCCACATGAGAGAGAAATGCCCCGACCGGGCGACGGGTTTGCACCCCACCCAAAAGACATGAAATGTCTTTTTACCAAACAAAGATTCTTTTTTCTTTCGCGGATGCCCGCATGAGAGAGAAATGTCCTGGCCGGGCGACAGGTTTGCACCCAACAAAAAATACATGAAATGTATTTTCACCAAACAAAGTTTCTTTTTTCTTTCGCGGATGTCCGCATGAGAGAGAAATGGCCGGGCCGGGCGACGGGTTTACGCACAGGCAGGCGGCTGCGCGAAGCCTTGCTGAGCGTTGCTGTCGCCGCACTGTGTCGCAAACCCCGAGCCCGGCGAACCAACCTAACTCCTGAAACAAACAGACGAATAGAACTCCTGGACACCAAATGAAGCGCAACATTTACCTCAAGATGATCCCCCTGGAAGACGCCGTGACGCGCGTCAAAAACGCCCTGGACCGCCAGTCCCTGGTCGGCGTCGAAACCATCCCCGTGCAGCACGCCGCCGGCCGCGTCACCGCCGAACCGGTCATCGCCCGCTATTCTTCGCCCACGTTCCACGGCGCAGCCATGGACGGCATCGCCGTGCGGGCCGAATCCACCTTCGCCGCCCGCGAGGGCGCGCCCGTGCGCCTGGCCCCCGGCCGCGACTTCGGTTTCGTCAATACCGGCAACCGCCTGCCCGACGGCATGGACGCCGTGATCATGATTGAAAACGTGGTCATGGACGGCGACACCGCCGCCATCGAGGCCCCGGCCGCGCCCTGGTCGCACGTGCGCCGCATCGGCGAGGACATCGTGGCCACGGAGATGATCCTGCCGCGCCATCGCCGCATCACCCCCTACGACGTGGGGGCGCTTTTGTCCTGCGGGGTCTACGACATCGCGGTCTACGAGACGGTGCGCATCGCCATCATCCCCACCGGCGACGAGATCATGGACTTTACCTTGCGCCCCGAGCCGGGGCCGGGGCAGGTGGTGGAGAGCAATTCGATGATGCTGTGCGCCCTGGCCGAATCGTTGGGATTTTCCGCCCGCCGCCTGCCGCCCGTTCCCGACGACCCCGAGGCCCTGGCTGCGGCCTTCGAGACGGCGCTCTCCTCGGACGTCCACGCCGTGGTGCTGGTGGCCGGGTCGTCGGCCGGGAGCAAGGACTTTTCCCGCTCCACCATCGCCCGCTTCGGCGAGGTGTTGGTGCATGGGGTGTCGGCCATGCCGGGCAAACCGTCGATTCTGGGCGTGTGTCGGGGCAAGCTGGCCGTGGGCGCGCCGGGCTATCCGGTCAGCGCCGTGGTCTGTTTCGAGGAGCTTTTGAGCCCCGTGTGCGCCTGGCTGGGCCGCGCCGCCCCCAAATGCCGCCAGACCATCTCGGCCCGGCTGGCCCGGGCCATGCCGTCCCGGCTGGGGCTTGTGGAATTCGTGCGGCTGGCCGTGGGCCGGGTGGGGGAAACCTATGTCGGCCTGCCGCTTGGGCGCGGGGCGGGCATGATGACCACCCTGACCAAGGCCCAGGCCGTGACCCGCATCCCGGCCGACGCCGAGGGCGTGGAGGCCGGGAGAATGGTCCGGGCCGAGCTTCTGGTGGAGACGGATGACCTGGACCGGACGCTGGTGGCCGTGGGCAGCCACGACAACACCCTGGACATCCTGGCGGACATGCTCATGCGCCGGGACGAGCCGGTACGGCTGGCGTCGAGCCATGTGGGCAGCATGGGGGGCCTGACGGCCCTCAAATCCGGCGCGGCCCTGCTGGCCGGATCGCACCTGTTCGATCCGGAGACGGGCGACTTCAATTTCCCGTTTTTGGCCAAGTACCTGCCGGACATGGATCTGGTGGCCGTGAACCTGGCCCTGCGGCATCAGGGGTTCATCATCGCCCCGGGCAATCCCAAGGGCATCCGGGGCGTGGCCGATCTGGCCAAGCCAGGGGTGCGCTTCGTGAACCGGCAGCGCGGCGCGGGGACGCGGATTCTTTTTGACCATCACCTGCGCCAGGCAGGGGTCGATCCCGGCCAGGTGGCGGGCTACGGCCACGAGGAATTCACGCACATGGCCGTGGCCGTGAACGTGCAGACCGGCGCGGCGGATTGCGGCATGGGGGTCTATTCGGCGGCCAAGGCCCTGTCGCTGGATTTTCTGCCCGTGGCCCGGGAGCGCTACGACCTGATCATTCCCCGGGCCTACCTGGAGGATCCGAAGATCCAGGCGGTCCTGGCGGTCATCGGCACGGACGAGTTCAAGGCCCGGGTGGCGGCCCTGGGCGGCTACGAGACGCAGCTCACGGGCCGGTTCATGGCCCCGGGCATGGGGCTTGGGGAATAGGCGGATGGCGACGGCGGGCCGTCATCGGGCGGATTTGTCGTGTTCGACCCCACGGCAGGCCAGCATGACCACCCGGGGGATGGTCCGCCCGCCGGACTTGTAATAGGCCACGGCCCGGCGGGTGAGGCCAAGTTCCTTGGCCGCCGTGGTGAGCGACATGCCCAGACGGTCGAGCCAGGCCGCGAAATCCGCAGGCGACATGGCTCGTCCGGCCTGTTCCTCGGCCAGCCGCCACAGGGTGTCGCCGCCGACCTCCAAAATGCCCGGCCATTCCACGCTGCCGCCGTATTCGCCAACACAGGCCGTGGTGAAAACGTCCGACTCGGCGAGCGCGGCCCATTTCCCAACGGCCATCCCCGCAAGGTTCACGATGCGTTCACCTTCGCCGGAGAACGCCAGGCGCAGGGCAAGGCCCGGCAGGGCCGCAACCATGGTGATGCGGGGATAGTTCTCGCTCATCCGTTGAGCTCCTCCCAGGCCGCCGCAATGCGGTCGAAGTTTTCCGCCGCCCAGGCGCGGACCTCGCGCAGGACATCCCGGGGCGCACTCCCGGCCAGGACTTCAAGGGTTTCGGCATCCAACGCGCAACGAAAATCGGGGCCGATGACGTGGACGTGGATACGCCCGTGTTCCCAGGCGAAGACGGCCACCCGGACCTTGCCGAACCGTATCAACGTCCCCATGAGGGCAAAAATAATGAACCATGTTCACCAAGTCAATCCAGGAACGACATGACCGGCAATCCGCCTCGCAGATTTCTCCGGAAGGATATTCCACCCCGCCATTGACCGCCCCTTGCCCGCGCCTCTATACTCCGCCCCTCGGCAAACCCTTTCACCCCACCCGGCAACCCCATGTTCGCCAGTCTCGAAACCCTGCACCCCACCGTCCAGGCCCTCCTGGCCGGATGTTTCACCTGGGGGGTGACCGCGCTGGGCGCGGCCCTGGTCTTTTTCACCAAGACCGTGAACAAGCTTTTGCTCGATCTCATGCTCGGCTTTGCCGGGGGCGTGATGGTCGCAGCCAGCTTCTGGTCGCTACTGGCCCCGGCCATCGAGATGTCCGAGGGATCGTTTGTTCCGGCCGTGATCGGTTTTCTGACCGGGGGCCTGTTTTTGCGCTTGGTGGATTTCATTCTGCCCCACCTGCACCTGAACATGCCGCTCAAAAAGGCCGAGGGCATCCACACCACCTGGCGGCGGAGCGTGCTCCTGGTCTTGGCCATCACCCTGCACAATATTCCGGAAGGATTGGCCGTGGGCGTGGCCTTCGGCGGCGCTGCGGCGGGGTTCCCCTCGGCCTCCCTGGCCGGGGCCGTGGCCCTGGCCCTGGGCATCGGCCTGCAAAACTTCCCCGAGGGACTGGCCGTCTCCGCGCCGCTTCGCCGGGAAGGCTTTTCACGCCTCAAAAGTTTCTGGTACGGCCAGATGTCCGGGATCGTGGAGCCGGTTTTTGCGGTGATCGGGGCCTCGGTGGTGGTGGTCGCCACCCCCATCCTGCCCTATGCCCTGGCCTTTGCCGCCGGGGCCATGATCTTTGTGGTGGTTGAGGAGGTGGTCCCCGAATCCCAGGCCGGAGGCAACGCCGATCTGGCCACCCTGGCCTTTCTTGGCGGCTTCGCGGTCATGATGGGCCTGGACGTGGGGCTTGGCTAGCGGCGCGGCCGCGCGCGCTTTTCAGGCACGCGGCAGGCGGCGTTTCGATTTCTGGGCGCGGGGGCTCCCCGCAGAATACGGATTGAAGGATTGCGAATCATGGATTGGAAGCTTTTGGCGACAACCTTCGCCACGCTTTTCGTGGCGGAACTGGGCGACAAGACGCAGTTGGCCTGCGTGCTTTTGGCGGCCGACTCCAAAAAGCCCTGGACCGTATTCCTGGGGTCTTCCCTGGCGTTGGTGTCCGTCAGCCTCATCGGCGTGGTGTTCGCCAGCCTCATCTGCCAGTACATCTCCCCGATGATCATGAAAA
>NZ_JAZHDB010000178.1:0-50087 GCF_036584575.1 Desulfolutivibrio sp. | reverse complement strand
CCTACAGCAATGTGGTAATACCGTTTGATGAACGGTCAGTGCCTGAGACGGGACACGGCCCTGCCGGGCGGGGTGGCCACGGGGCTCGCGGCCGGGGTTCTGGGGGTGGCCATCGGCGTGAACGGGCCTCCCGTCGTGGCCTGGGCCTCGCGGCGTCTTGTCGGCCGCGACGTGCTGCGGGCCACCCTGGCGGGCTATTTCCTGGCCGCCGGGGTGGGCATCGTAGGGTCGCAGTGGGCGGCGGGACTTGTGACCCCCCGGGTGCTTTGGCTCTTCGGCCTGTCGCTGCCCGCGCTTGGCCTGGGGCTGGCCGCAGGCGCAACCCTGTGCGGCCGCATCTCCGAGCCCGCCTTCCGCCGGGTGGTGTTCGCGCTTCTGACGGTGGCCGGGTGCGGCCTTCTGTGGCAGGCTGCGAACACGGCCGCCGCAGGGGGCTGACAAGGCGCCCCGGCCCGGGACTCCGGCCGAAAGGGGGCCGCCTGCGGGCTGGAAACATGGCGGCAGAAAGGGTACACGCCGGATCATTCCCCGCAGCGAAAACGGGACGTCATCAGTCGTTGGACCTGAGCCGGGATGGAGCGTTTCATGGAGAAAACAGAAATTTTCGGGATGGATTTTTCCACCTTCGTGCGGCTTATCGACAACCTCCATGATGAAATCATCATTTACGACAACAACTACCGCATGTTGTACGTGAACAAGGCCTGTGAACGGCACTACGGATTTACGCAGGCCGAAATGATCGGGTTGCCGTTTTGGGAAGTTGTCAAAAAACATCGCGCCTGGGACCGTTCCGTGCTGCCAGCGGTGTACAAGTATAAGTGTCCGGTGAAGCAGGAACAGAAAACGTACCTTGGCCTTGACATTTTGAGCATCGCAACGCCGGTTTTGGACGCGAATGGAAATGTGGAATACGTCCTGTTCAGCATTCGCGACAACTACCATGAAGGGAAAATTCCCTGTCGCGATGAGCTGACGACAGAGCAGGACGTGGTTGAGGACGCCCCGCCGAGCGACCTCATCTATCACAGCCGACTCATGGAGATCGCCGTCGAGTCGGCCCGCAAGGTGGCCGACATCAGCTCCCCCTGTCTGCTCCTGGGCGAATCCGGCTGCGGCAAGAGCCTTTTGGCGAAATACATCCACTCTACGGGCAAGCGGGCTGAAAAGCCCTTCGTGGTGGTCAACTGCGCCGCCATCCCCCAGCATCTGTTCGAATCCGAGCTTTTCGGGCATGTGCGCGGGGCGTTTTCCGGGGCGGTGCAAAAACGGGGGGGGCTTTTCGCCAAGGCCGAGGGCGGCACGCTGTTTTTGGACGAAATATCCGAATTGCCCCTCTCCATGCAGCCCAAGATCCTGCATGCGGTCCAGGAGCGCGAATACCGCCCCGTGGGCAGCTCCCAGACAGTCACGGCGAACGTGCGCATCCTGGCCGCGTCCAACAAGAACCTGGAGCACATGGTCCACAGCGGGGCGTTTCGCCAAGATCTTTTTTTCCGGCTCAATGTCTTCGACATCCTCATTCCCCCCCTGCGGGAACGGCGGCGCGACATCGTGCCGCTTCTGTCCCACTTCCTGAACCGCTTCGGCAAACAGCACGGCAGGAGCTGCCGTCTGTCCAGCGACGCCCAGACCCTGCTGTGCCAGTATTCCTGGCCCGGCAACATCCGGGAGCTGGCCCATCTGGTGGAACGCTTGGTGGTCACCGTGGACGCCGAGGTGATCACCGTCGACCATCTTCCCGCCTCGATCTACGCCACTTCGGCCCAGGCCGTGTCGTCGGTCATGGGCGGGGGGGCGTTGGACGAGTCCCTGGCCGCCATGGAGCGCAAACTGGTGCTGGACGCCCACGCCATCCACGGCAGCACGCGCAAGGTGGCCGCCGCCCTGGGCATCAGCCAGACCCGCGCCTCCCGTCTAATCAAGAAATACGCCTCCCGCTCGAAGTGAAATCAACTCATTGAGTCGAAAACGATTCATGCCCCCAGGGGGAGACGGCTGACGGAATCCCAAGGGCATGAGTCGAAAACGACTCGCACTCCTTTTCCAAAATCCGGCGCCGCCTCCGCCATGTTTCCGTAACACACCGCCAAAAAAAGAGAAGTTCCATTTCTTGTGCGCCTGGACGTGTTGGCACGTCCGTTGCTCATAGCAGGATATTCCCATGTCCGGCGGAGATGCTGTGGCATGCGACGTACAAAAGGAGGGGGCGACAGGAATCTGGATGCAACAAAACTTTGTCGACGACAAGGCGAGCGGGAAATGGTGTTTCATCGCCAGAATACGCTTGGTGCAGAGACATTCGTCATGCGGCGCGTTGTATGGAAAATCTACGGATAAACATCTTTGTTTCAAGGGGGGCGTATGTTCAAGGATCCGATTTTCATGGGCAGCTTCTACGCCTTGATGACCACCATGCTCTGGTCTGGAAACTACGTTGTGGCGCGGCTGGCCGTTGGAAAGATTCCGCCCATGACCCTTGGCGCGCTTCGATGGCTCGTCGCGTTGCTGATCCTGTGCTGTTTCGCGTTGCCCAAGCTGAAAAAGGAATGGCCCGTCGCCAAGAAGTTCATGATCCCGATTCTGGTGGCGGGACTTACTGCGGTCACCCTGTTCAACCCCTTGTGCTATCTTGCGGCGGCCAGCACCTCGGCCATGAACCTGTCGCTCATATCCGTCACCACCCCCATATTCATCGTCATCATCTCCGCCATGCTGGGTGAAAAGCAGCCGGTGAACACCTGGATCGGCTGCACCATCGCCCTGATCGGCTCGATCTATCTGGTGGCCGAAGGGCAATTGAGCCGAGTTCTGGGCATGCAGTTTGCGGTGGGCGACATCCTCATGCTGGCCGCCGCCATCGGCTTCGCCGTGTACAGCATGGTGTTGCGCAAGATCCCGGACGGACTGTCGCAGAGCACCATCCTGACCCTGATGGTGTTTTTCGGATTGATCATGCTCCTGCCCTTTCTGGGCTGGGAGTGGTCCAAGCCCGACGTCCATATCGAGTTCAGCGGCGTGGTGATCTTCAGCATCATCTACACCGGCGTGGGCAATTCGCTCATCGCCTGGTGGCTGTGGAACCTGTCCCTGGAAAAGGCCGGGCCCACCCGCGCCGGCATGATCTACTACAGCATGCCCCTTTTAAGCGGCGTCTTTGGCTATTTCTTCCTCGGCGAGGCCATCGGCGTGGTGCAGCTGGTCAGCGGCATCCTGATCGTCGGCGGCATCATCTGGTCCAGCCGTCCCGAGAAAAAACGGCTTGCGGCCGCCGAGGCCAATTGACGTTTGAGCCCGCCGCCTGTCGGCTGCAACGACAAATCAAGGAATGAGACATGAAAAGCGAAGAACCTGCGACCCCAAACATCCGGCTGACGGTGAACGGGGAGACCCGCGCCCTGCGGGTGCAACCCCACTGGACCCTCTCCAGGGTTCTGCGCCGGGAATTCGGTCTGACCGGGGCCAAGGAGGCCTGCGGCGAGGGGGCCTGCGGCGCCTGCACCGTGCTGGTCGACGGCGTGGCCACCCCCTCCTGCATGATCCTGGCCGTGGAACAGGAGGGCAAAAGCATCGTCACCATCGAGGGATTGTCCAAAAACGGGGTGCTGCATCCCATCCAGGAGGCCTGGCTTGAGGAATACGGCGCCCAGTGCGGCTTCTGTTCCCCGGGCATGATCATGTCCGCCCTTGGCCTACTGGCAAAGACCCCCGACCCCGACGAGGAGCAGATCAAGGAGGCCCTGGGCGGGAATCTGTGCATCTGCAGCAACTACGAACACATCATCGCCGCCGTCAAAAGCGCGGCCAGGAAGATGGCGAAGGAGGCCAGCCATGGCTGACACCACGACGGTGGGAAAATCCGTGCGCCAAAAGGACGGCCGACCCCGGGTCACGGGCCAGGCCAGGTACTACGCGGACTTTGCGTTCAAAAACCTGCTGCAGACCCGGATCCTGCGCTGCCCCCATCCGGCCGCCGGAATCGCGGACCTGGACGTTTCCCAGGCCGAGGCCCTGCCGGGCGTCCGGCTGGTCATGACCCACAAAAATTATCCCGGGATCTTCCGCCCGGCCCTGCATTACGTGGGCGATCTGGTGGCGGCGGTCGTGGCCGACGACGAGGATGTCGCCGAGGAGGCCCTGGAGCTGATCCGCGTGGAATACGTCAAAAAGCCCTTTGTCCTGGACCTGAAGGAGGCCATCGCGCCGGGCGCGCCCCAGGCCTTCGAGGGCGAGGACAATTGCCATGACTGGGAGTTCCACGCCTTTTTGAGCGACCGGGATCCCCGGACGCGGCTTTTCAAGACCAAGACCCCTTCCGACTACAACGGATTCGGCGACATCGAAAAGGGATTCGCCGAGGCCGAGGTCGTGGTGGAGCAGGCCGGCTTTCGTTACGCCTACTGCAAATCGCCGGCCATGGAGCCCAGGGGCTGCACCGCCCATTTCGACGGCGTCAAACTCCAGATGTACACCCATTCCCAGGGGCTGCACGACGAAAAGTACTGCCTGGCCCAGGCCCTTGAGGTCGGTTCGGACAAGGTCAACCTCGTGTCGCCCTTCACCGGCTCCAGCTTCGGCGGAAAAAACGCCGACGTGCTCAACCCCAACATGCCGTCCCATTATCTGGCCATCGCCGGCATGGCCAGCCTGGCCCTGCACCTGCCCGTGCATTGCGGCTACTCCCGCGAGGAGGAGATGCTGTGCGGCTGGTCGCGCGGCACCATCACCGACGTGAAGATCGGGTTCACCAGGGCAGGCGTCCTGACCGCCATGGACTTCTCCCACTGGCAGGAGGTCGGGGCCAGCGGCGACAAATATCCCCCGAAAAACGCCATG
This sequence comes from Desulfolutivibrio sp., assembly GCF_036584575.1. Classification (NCBI taxonomy): domain Bacteria; kingdom Pseudomonadati; phylum Thermodesulfobacteriota; class Desulfovibrionia; order Desulfovibrionales; family Desulfovibrionaceae; genus Desulfolutivibrio; species Desulfolutivibrio sp. The sequence continues at coordinate 45,251 of NZ_JAZHDB010000178.1, read as the reverse complement.
CTGGCCACGGGCGCGGTGCTGTACTCCCGCAACTGCGAGCATCTGCGCGGGAAGATCCGCTACGTGTACACCAACCGGTTCGCCTCGGTGGGCTGGCAGGGCTACGGCGCGCCCGAGGGCATCTTCGCGGTGGAGACCACCATGGACATCGCGGCGGAGAGGCTCGGCATCGATCCCCTGGAGCTGCGCAGGCTCAACTGCATGCGCACCGGCGACATCGACGCGGGCTGGGACCCCCTGACCTACAAGTCCGCCTACATCTCCTCCTCGGGCATTGAGGAGTGCCTCGATGTGGGGGCCAGGCATCTGGACTGGAAAAAGACCTGGCTGCATCCCCGCCACAAGACCGGACGCATCCGCCACGGCATGGGCGTGGCCATCTTCGCCATGGGGGCCGGACGTCCCGGCCCGGGCAACTCCAGCGAGGCCATGGTGAAGATCTTCCCCGACGGCACGGCCGCCTTGGTCTGCGCCATCGCCGACATCGGCCAGGGGCAGCACACCGTGCAATGCCAGATCGTGGCCGAGGTTTTGGGCCTGCCGTACTCCAAGGTCGGGCTGGTGTGCCACGACACGGACTCCACCCCCTTCGCCACCCTGGTGTCCAATAGCTGCGGCACCTGGATTCAGGGCTGGGCCACATTTGAGGCGGCCATGGACGCCAAGCGCCAGCTCCTGCGCCTGGCGGCGGACAAGCTGGGAGCCACGCCGGAGGAATTGGAGATCGGGGAAGACGGCATCCGTTGCATCGCCGCCCCGGGCCAGGGCCTCACCTTCAAGGAGGCCTTCGGCCCCATCGGGCATTACGGCGGACGGCACGAGATCATCGGGGCCTACGTCAACGACTCGCCCCATCCCAACTGCCTGCGGGACGGCCGCAAGGACGAACTCTACATCCCCAAGGAAAAGGGCGCCCAGTTCATCTCCCTGGATGTGGACACCGAGACCGGCATGGTGAGCAACGTCCGGGTGACCATGGTCCAAAACGTGGGCCGGGCCCTGCATCCCAAGATCGTGGAGGGCCAGTTGCTGACCGCCCGCCATGGGGTGGAGCACGCGGTGTTGGCCGACGAATGCATCGTGGACCCGCGCCACGGCTGGCTGCTCAATCCCAACTTCATCGATTACAAGCACGCCACCAGCATGGACTGCGTCGTGGAGCCGTTCGTCCTCGAAATCCCCGGGGACCGGTCGCACCCGTTCGGGGCCACCGCCTGCGGCGAGGGCGCCGCCTGCCCGACCCTGGCCGCGTTCTCCAACGCCATCTACAACGCCACCGGCGTCCGGCTCATCGAGACGCCCTTCACCCCGGCCAGAATCCTCGCCGGACTGGGCAAGATCCAGGCCAAAGGGAGAAAAAACGCATGAAACGGTTCACGCACATCGACCCGGCCACCATCGAGGAGGCCGTGTTCCTGCTGGAGGAATATCAGGGCGCGGCCCGGGTCATCGCCGGAGGCAGCGACCTTGTGGGCGGCCTGAAGGACAACCTGTGGATGCGCTACCCCAAGGCCGTGATCAACCTCAAGGCCATCCCGGGACTCAGGGATATCCGCGCCGATGCCGACGGGCTGCACATCGGCGCCCTGGCCACCCTGACCGAGGTGGCCGAGTCCGCCGTCGTCCGGGAGGGATGGCCGGGACTGGCCGAGGCGGCCAGACGAACCGGTTCGCCCCTTTTGCGCAACATCGGCACCATCGCCGGGAACATCTGCCAGGAGAACCGCTGCTGGTACTACCGGTATCCGCACAAGCTCGGCGGCCGCATCAACTGCGTGCGCAAGGGCGGCACGCGCTGTCTGGCCGTGACCGGCGACCACCGCTACCATTCCATCTTCGGCGCGGTGAAAAAATGCGTGGCCGTCAACCCCAGCGACACGGCCCCGGCCCTGGTGGCCCTGGACGCCGTGGTCCAGACCAGCAAACGGGCCATCCCCATCGACGGGTTCTTTTCTGCGGAGCTTGGGGCGCAGTCCACGGTGCTTGAGGGCGACGAGATCGTCACCGGTTTGTTCGTGCCGAACCAGGGGCCAGGAGGGAAAAGCGCCTTTCAAAAAATCGCCGTCCGCAAGTCCATCGACTTCGCCCTGGTCAATTGCGCCGCAGCCGTGACCTGTCTGGATGGCGTGGTGACCGCCGTGCGCATCTGCCTCAACGGCGTTCACAACAACCCGCGCCGCTGCGTCGCCTCGGAGGCCGCCCTGCTGGGGCGTCCCATAAACGGCGAGACGGCCCGTGAGGCCGGGGAGCTGGCCGTGGCCCAGGCCAAACCGCTTTTGATGAACGCCTTCAAGGCGCCCATGGCCAGGACCATTGTGGCCGACACCCTGTTGGCCTGTGTCTGACAAGGAAGGCGGCCATGCCCCGTAGCCGGAGCGCCGGGCGGGCCATGCCGCATGAACGCAGAAAGTCGGCGACGCCATGACGGGCATGAGCAGGCCACATGGCGGCGCCAAGGACCGTATCCCTATGAACCAGCGCATGGCCCCCGTTCATGGCGTCATCCTCGCGGCCGGGCGATCGGCCCGGATGGGCAGGGACAAACTCAGCCTGCCCTTCCGGGGCCTGCCCCTGCTCCAGCATGTCATCAACGCCTCGCGCGGCTCAGGTCTTGCCCGGGTGGCCGTGGTCCTGCAAAAGGGCTCCTGTCTTGCGGGCCGTGTGGACCTGGACGGATGCGAGACGGTCCTTACGCCGCAGCCGACGGACCAGGCGGCGTCGTTTCGGGCCGGACTGCGGGCCGTCATGGACGACGCGGCGGGCTGCATGGTCCTGCACGGCGATCAACCCCTGCTCGCCGGACGGACCATCGACCATCTGTTGTGGGCGTTCTCCCAGCAGCCCGACTACATGATCGCGCCGGTCCAGGAGGATCTGCGCGGGGCCCCGGTCATCGTTCCCCGGGCCTGGTTTCCCAAGGCCCTGGAGGTCGCCGGAGACGCCGTGGTCCGCACCTTGGTGGCCATGCCCGGGTTGACGTTGCGCCTGATGAAGATCCATGAGGTTGGGCCGTTTATGGGCATCGACACGGAACTTGAATACCGGCGGTTGCTGGCGCGCCATGAGGTCCGCCCCACGGCGGAAAGCGGCGCCTGAACCCGTCGTCGGCCAGACCGGCGCGCCCGGTCCCGGGCGGCCAGGGCCGGGCCATGCGGCGGCGAATCCGCAGTCCCGGCCTGCGAGGGCATATCCCCCCGTTGCAACAGGTCGTCCGCAGCCGTACCGGGGATGCGGACGAGGAGGCATCATGTCGCAGTCTGAACATCCCCAGGTTGTCACCTCAGGCTCGGCCTCTCCGGCCGCGAAAAGCCCGATCCGCAAGATGTGTTTTTTTGCGACGTTGGGCATTGTCCTGGCCAGCGGTTTCCCGCTTTTGGCCTTTCCCGAGGCCGGAGAGAGGGTCATCAACAGCCTTTTCGCTTTCGTCACGGTCAAGCTGGGCTGGCTCTACCTCCTTTCGGGGCTGGGATCCCTGTCGCTTCTTCTGTGGTTCGCGTTTGGGCCGCTTGGCGGCAAGCGCCTGGGCGAGAAGATCGAATATTCCACATTTTCCTGGCTGGGCATGCTGTTTTGCGCCGGGGTGGGGGCGGGCATCATGTTCGGCGGGTCCATCGACTGGGCGTACTACATGAAATATTCCCTGCTGGGCGCCCCTGTGGGTTCGCTGGAGAACGCCCGGATGGGATGCGCCTACGGCATGTTCCACTGGGGGCCGATATGCTGGGCCATCTACGCCACCCTGGCCGTGCCCATCGGCTACAGTTATTATGTGAAAAAGGCGCCGGTCCTGAACCTCTCCCAGGTCTGCGCCGAGCTTTTGGGCGTTCGGGCCCAGGGCTGGCCCGGCATGGTCGTGGACATCCTGTTTATGGCCGGACTGGTGGGCGGGTCGGCGACGGCCCTGGGCCTGGGGGTTCCCATCGTGGCGGCGGCGATCGCTTCGGTGGCCGGGCTGAAAGCGTCTTTTTCGCTGCAATGCCTCACCTTGGCCGGGGTGACGCTCATCTTCTCGGTCACCTCCTACCTGGGCCTGAAAAAGGGCATGTGCAGGCTCTCCGACTTTAACGTCTATCTGGCGTTGAGTCTTTTGGCCTTTGTCTTTCTTGTCGGGCCGACGCTGTTTCTCACGGACATGGGCATATCCAGTCTGGGGCTTCTGGCCTCCCGGTTCATCAGCATGGCCACCTGGATCGATCCGGCGGGTGAAAACGGGTTCACCCAGGCCTGGACCGTGTTCTATTATGCCTGGTTCGTCGCCTACGCCCCGTTCATGAGCATTTTCATCGCCAAGATCTCCCGGGGACGCACGGTGCGCCAGGTCGTCCTGGGGCCGGTGTTCATAGCCTCCCTGGGCTGTGGCTGCTTTTACATGATATTTGGCGACTTCGGTCTCCATTTGCAGCTCACGGGACAACTCGACGTGGTGAACATGGTCGCCGCCGGGAGCGGGGCCACGGCCATCATGGCCATTGCGGATTTCCTCCCGTTTCCCGCGCTGTACAAGCTGGTGTTCGCCGCCGTCACCGCCATATGCATGGCCACCACCTTCGACGCGGTGTCCTTCGCCCTGGCCGCCACCACCACCCGCACGCTTTCCCCCGACGAGGAGCCCGCCCGCTGGAACAGGCTGTTCTGGGCCATCTCCCTGGGGCTTTTGCCCACGGGCATTTTGTTCATCAACGGCCCGCTGTCCGTGCTTCAGACCGCCTCCATCGTGGTGGGGCTGCCGGTGCTGTGCGTCCTGTGGCTCGGCGTGGCCTCGTTTCTTGCGGAGCACCACCGTACCGGCTGGGCGGACGACACGGCGTAAGGCGTGGGCCGCCCGGGTCTTTCGGGCCGGGACCGTTACGGCCCGGCCGACTCGCCGCCGTGCCCGGCATGGCGTGGCCGACGCATGTCGGCGGCCACGCCGCCGCCTTCGGGGCGACCGTTCTGGCAGACCATCTCCAGGCCGTATTCCTTGATCTTGCGGTACAGGGTCTTGCGCCCGATGCCGAGCATGCTGGCCGCCTGGGTCCGGTTGTTGGACACGTATTCGAGCACGCGCACGATGAACTCCCGCTCGTGCTGCTCCAGGGTGGGGAAGGGCAGGCCGTTGGCCGTGTCGTCCAGGCATTTGGCGATGTCGTTGGGCAGACACTTCAGGGTGATCAGATCGTTCTCGGCCAGGATGATGCCGCGTTCGATGACGTTGCGCAGCTCGCGGACATTGCCCGGCCAATGGTAGGACATCAGGCACTGCAAGGCCTGGCTGGACACCCGGTAGGGCGGGCGATCCGGGTAGAGCTGCCCGAGAAAAAGCTCCATCAGCACGGGAATGTCCTCCCGGCGTTCCCGCAGGGGCGGAATCTCGATGCGGAAGACGTTGAGGCGGTGAAACAAGGCCTCATGGAAGCGCCCCGCCTCGACCTCCTTGTGCAGGTCGCGGTTGGTGGCGAAAAAAAAGCGGATGTTGGCGCTGCGCTCCTCCTTGTCGCCCACCCGGCGATACTTTTGGGACTCCAGGACGCGCAGGAGCATGGACTGCACCTCCAGGGAGAGCTCCCCCACCTCGTCGAAGAACAGGGAGGCGTTGTTGGCCAGGGACAAAAGGCCGTCCTGGGAGTCGACCGCGCCGGTGAAGGCCCCCTTGCAGTAGCCGAACAGCTCGCTGCGCAACAGTTCCTTGTTGAACGCCCCGCAGTTCTTGACGATTAAGTGCTTGTCGGCCCGGTTGCTCCTGCGGTGCAGGGCGTTGACCACCACGTTTTTGCCCACGCCGCTTTCCCCGGTGATGAGCACCGGGGTGAGGGTGGGGGCGACCTTGTCGATGAGGTAGCGGATTTCCGAAATGGCCGTGGAGTGGCCGATGAGGTGGGAGAAGGGCTCGTTTGTCTTGTTTTGCCGCAAAAGGTGCAGTTCTTTGTGCAGCATGGAGCGTTGGTAGGCGCGCTCGATGACCAGGGTCAGCCGGTCCAGGGAAAAGGGCTTGGTGATGTAGTCGTAGGCCCCGATCTTCATGGCCTCCACGGCGCTTGCGACCTCGGAATAGCCGGTGATCATGATCACTTCCACATGGGGCAGGGTCTCCCTGAAGTATTCCAGCAAGTCCACGCCGTTGCCGTCAGGCAGGCGGACATCCAGCACGATGACGTCGAAGGGGTGCTGCGCCGAAAGCTTCAGGGCCTGGCTTGCGGACGTGGCGGTCGTGACGACGCGGCCCGGCGAGGACAGTTCCTTTTGGATGAGCTTGCAGATGGAGGATTCGTCATCCACCACAAGGATGTTGATGATGTCGGGGGCGTGCATAGGCCGACCTCATTCCACGCAATACGGCAAGACGGTTTCAAAACAGGCGCCTTCGGTATAGGTGCTGTCGACGGAAATCTCGCCGCCATGGTTTTTTATGATGTTGTAGCATGTGGACAGCCCGATGCCTATGCCCTGACCCGCCGGTTTGGTCGTGAAAAATGGATCGAAGAGTTTGTCCAAGATCTCCTTTGGGATGCCGTGTCCGGTGTCGATGACCTTGAGCAGGACCAGGCGGCCCTCCACGGCGGTGTGGATGGCGATCTCCCCGGAGTCCATGACGGCGTACAGGGCGTTGAGCACGAGGTTGAGGATGACCTGCATGAGTTCGCCCGGGTGGCCCAGGACGTAGGGCTGTTTTTCCGACAGGTGCAGCTTGATCACTCCCCGGGGCAGGCGGGACAGGCGCGGATGCAGCAGTTGCAGGCAGTTGTGGACCACGTCGTTGAGGTCCACGATGGAATAGGCGCGGACGTCGCGATGCCCGAAGGTCAACAGGTTGCGCACGATCTCCGAGCACCGGTTACATTCTTTGAGGATGATCTCCAGATATTCCCCGAAGAGCTCCATGAATTCCGGCGCAATGCTGTCCTGATCCGGACACATGGCCAGCCTTTCCATGCGGTGGGCCATGGCCTCGGCGAAACCGCTGATGCTGGTTAAGGGGTTGTTGATCTCGTGGGCCACGCCCTCGGCCAGAACGCCGATGGTGGCCATGCGCTCGGCCTGGAGATATTGCGCCTGGTACTGTTTTTCCAGGGTCACGTCGCGTTGCAGGAGGATGACCCGGTTGGGCGCGCCGTGGGCGTCGCGCATGAGCGAGGCCGTACACTCGATCTGCCGTTTTTCGCCATGAAAGACCATGATCTCCAGGTGGCGGCAGACCCGGCCCGCGCCCTCCATGGCCTGGGTCAGGGAGCAGTGCGGGCAGGGCGTGCCCTGGCCTTTGAAGATTTGATGACAGGTCCGGCCGCGGGGCGCCACGTCGGGGTAGCGTTCGTGGAAGGCGTTGTTGACCGAGAGGATTTCGTAATCCAGGGTGAGCACGGCCATCACGTCGGGGATGCCGTTTAAAATGGCCTGGATGTCCTGGCGTTTCTGCTCGAGTTCGATGTTGGAAGCCCGGAGTTCGCTGATGGTCTGCTGAACTTCCTTGAAAAAACCGAGCTTGATCGATTCGATGCCGATGATTTCGTCAAGGCTCGTGGGATGCGGCATCACCATGCCTCGTAGTAGATGTTGAGAATATCCTTCCATGTGGCCGGACGCGGATTCGTCAGGAGACAGATGTCGTTGACGGCGTTGCGGCTGACCTGGGGCAGCTTGGTCTTGTCCGGGAGGATGTCGCGCAGTCGTGACGGCAGGCCGAACTCCTCGCGCAGCTGCTCCACCATCTCAATGCCGAAAAGCGCCGTCTCTTCGTCGTCGGCCAGGGTCCGACCGGTGATGATGGTCCCGATCTTGGCCATCTTCTTCAGGCACACCCCGAGGTTGTAGCGCATGACGTGGGGCAGAAGCAGGGCGTGGGCCATGCCGTGCACGATGTCGTACATGCCGCCCAGGGCATGGGCCAGGGCGTGCCCCAGGCCCACGCTGGCGTTGGTGAAGGCCATGCCCGACCAGGAACCGGCCACGGCCAACTGCTCCAGGTCGTCGATGTGCAGGGTGTCGATGGCGTTGCGGATATGGCGGATGAGCAGGTCCAGGCCGCGCAGGCTCATGACCTCGGTGAACGGGCTGGCGATGGGCGACACGTAGGATTCCACGGCGTGGGCCAGGGAATCGAACAGGGGCGGGATGACCAGGTCGCGGGTCATGGTCGTTAAGAGCAGCGGATCGGTGATGGAGATGTTCGGAACCAGGGTCCGGCTGATCAGGGTCATCTTGAGGCGGCGCTCCACGTCGGAGATGACCGTGAACTGCGAGATGTTGGACTCGCTGCCCATGGTCGTGGGGATGAAGACCATGGGCGGCAGGGGGCGTTTGACCTGGTTGGCCCCTTCGTAGTCCCGGATTTTCCCGCCATTTGAGACCACCAGGGCGATGCCCTTGGCCGCATCCATGGGGCTGCCTCCGCCCAGGGCCAGGACCACGTCCGCATCCTCCCTTTTATACAGCTCGGCCCCCCGTTGCACTTGATAGTCGCGGGGGTTGGCCACCACGTCGTTGAAATAAACGTAGTCCAGGTGCTCCTCACCCAGCAGATCGAAGAGTTGTTGCGTCCATCCGGCCGCCTCGACCCCGGGATCGGAGACGACGAAGATTTTGGAGGCCCCGAGACGTTTGGCGAATATCCCCGCGTACTTCAGGCTGCCTCGGCCGAAAATGAGTTCCGGAACGGCAAATTTGAAAATGTCCATACGCCTCTTTTTCTTTGGTTCGCTGCTGCGAAACGCGTGTTGTCCCAAGGGGAAAGGCGAAGGTGTCGGGCGCACCGCCAGACGGAAGGAGGGAACTCCAGGATTTCGAGATACCCCCCGGGTGTGGAGTGAGTCAAGACGGCCCGTCGCCATGTGCCTTGGCCTGCCTTGCGGGCCGCCCCGCGTCCGCCGTGTCCGCGCCCTTTCCGCCTTCTCCGGCCACGTTCCCCGTCTCATGAGCAGCTCTATCTTTGCACGTTGGATGCCATCCGGCCTTCCCGGGCTCGCCGCGCCCGGCTTGGCGGCTGCGGGCCAGGGCCGTTCCAGGGATACCGCGCCTTTTGGCGCGGCCGCCCCGAATCGGCCTCAGGGCCGATCCAGGCCCGTTTCCGGCGGAGCATATCATTATGACCCAGGCGAGACGCGCAAAGGAGTCATTATGACACGGCGTCGCGCCGTATCGCGGGGGGAGCGGTCCCGCCCCGGGGAGAATGAGGGAAAATGGAATTCGACCATCAATCCGATTTTTAAGGAGAATTTTTGTCAATGGCTGGCGCGGCCACCGGGCGGCAGGGTGCTCGGCGCCCGGTGGCCTTTAACTTGCACTATGCCCGCGCAATGGGATGCGGGAGATGAAGTGTGTCTGAAACGACCAACCAGAGGTACCCTTTTTCATTGAGTGAAGGTTTATAATCATAATTATATAATATTTATCCGTTATTTCACGTTGGTGTTAATTAACTGTTTTAATACATTGGAGGAATCCATGAAAGCATTCGTTATGCACAGCATCGGTAAGGTTGGCATCATCGACAAGCCCATTCCTGAGCCAGGTCCAAATGATGTCATCCTCAAGACCACAAGCGCACTCATTTGCACCTCCGATGTACACACTGTCGGGGGAGCAATTGGCGACAGGAAAAATCTCACCTTGGGACATGAAGCCGGTGGCGTCGTGTACAAGATCGGTAGTGCGGTGACTGGGTTCAAGGAAGGCGACCGTTGTGTGGTCAACGCCATCACCCCGTGCTTTAAATGTGAGAACTGCCTGCGCGGCTTTACGTCTCAGTGCGGCGAGGCCTGCGGCGGCTGGAAATACGCCAACATCAAGGACGGCAGTTTTGCGGAGTACTTTCATGTCAATGACGCCATCGCCAACCTGGTCAAGGTGCCCGACGACGTCTCCGACGAAGCGGCCCTGTACACCACGGACATGATGGCCACGGGATTCATGGGCGCGGAACACGGCAACACCCCCCTGGGCGGCAGCGTGGCCGTTTTCGGCCAGGGCCCGGTGGGCCTCATGGCCACCGCCGGGGCGCGGCTGCTTGGCGCGGGACTCATCATCGCCGTGGAGAGCGTTCCCCAGCGGCAGGAGTTGGCCAAGTACTACGGCGCGGACGTGATCGTGGACTTCAGCAAGGTTGACGCCGTGGCCGAGATCATGCGCCTGACCGGCGGCAAGGGCGTGGATACCGCCATTGAGGCCCTGGGCATGCAGGCCACCTTCGAGAACTGCGTCAAGGCCACCCGTCCCGGCGGCGTCATCTCGAACTGCGGCTACCACGGCAAGGGCGAATACGTGAAGATTCCCCGCGTCGAATGGGGCTACGGCATGGCCGACAAGACCATCCGCACCGGGCTTTGCCCCGGCGGCAGCGAGCGCATGGGCCGTCTGCTGCGGCTCATCCAGAACGGACGCATCGATCCCACGAAGTTGACCACGCATCGCATGCCCTTCGCCGACATCGAAAAGGGCTTCCACATCATGGCCAACAAGGAAGACAACGTGATCAAGCCGATGATCATTTTCTCCTAACACACGCCGGATACGGCCGATCCCTGCGCCTTGGCGCAGGGATCGGCCAAGCATGACGGATAACTTGCGATACATGCCGCCCACAAAAAGGGACACCCTTTGGCGGCCTGTGCGGATGCGGATGTTTTTTCTTCGGACACGGACCAATCCGCGGGGAGGAATTGAGACTGATGATCAGCGAAAACAATCTGTTAAATCGAGCCACGGACATCGTTGGCGCGGTGATGGTCGTCGGAGGAGGCATCGCCGGCATCCAGTCGGCCCTCGATCTCGCCAACTCCGGCTACCTCGTCTACCTCGTGGAGAAGAGCCCGGGTATCGGCGGGACCATGGCCCAGTTGGACAAGACCTTTCCAACCAACGACTGCGCCATGTGCATTCTCTCGCCGAAACTGGTCGAATGCGGGCGCCACATGAACATCGAGCTCATGACGCTGACCGAATTGGTTGATGTCACGGGCGAGGTGGGGAACTTTACCGCGCATCTGCGCAGGAAGCCGCGCTACGTGGACGTCACGAAGTGCATCGCCTGCGGCCTGTGCGCGGAGAAGTGTCCCAAGAAGGTGAAAAACGAGTTCAACGCCGGACTCGACATGCGCAAGGCGGCCTACATCATCTACGGCCAGACCGTTCCCCTGAAATACGCCATTGACGGCGACAACTGCATCTACATCCAGAAGGGCAAATGCCGGGCCTGCGAGAAGTACTGTCCGGCCGGGGCCATCAATTTCAACGACAAGGAAGAGATGATCGACGTCCAAGTCGGCGCGATCATCCTGGCCCCGGGGTTTTCGGCCTTTGATCCCTCCGGGCTGGCGTCTCTCGCCTACACCGCCATCCCGGACGTGGTCACCAGCCTGGAATACGAGCGCATCCTCTCCGCCTCCGGTCCCTTCCTGGGCCACCTGGCGCGGCCGTCGGACCATGCCGAGCCCAAAAAGATCGCCTGGCTTCAGTGCGTGGGCTCACGTTCCCAGAACAACTGCGACAACGGCTATTGCTCCAGCGTCTGCTGCATGTACGCCATCAAGCAGGCGGTCATGTCTGCGGAGCACTCGTCGGGCAAGTTGGAACAGTCGATCTTTTTCATGGACATGCGCACCCACGGCAAGAACTTCGAGCGCGGTTACGAGGACGCCAAGGCCAAGGGCGTGCGCTTTTTGCGCGCCAGGCCCCACTCCTTCGTGCCGGGCCCCGAAGGCAAGGGCGTGAGCGTGCGCTATGTGGACGAATCCGGGCAGGAGATCGTGGAACTCTTCGACATGGTGATCCTGTCCGTGGGGCTTACGGCCCCCAAGGACGCCCAGGCCCTGGCCGAGGGCGCTGGCATCGAGCTGGACAAACACCGCTTCGCCACATGCTCGGACTTCACCCCCGTGTCCGCCAGCCGCAAGGGTATCTACGTCTGCGGCGCCTTCGACGGCCCCAAGGACATTCCCCAGTCGGTGGTGGCCGCCAGCGCGGCAGCCTGTTGCGCTGGCGGAGACCTGGCTGCGGCGCGCGGCGCCCTGGCCCGAACGCCCGAGTCTGTCGCGGTCGTGGACGTGACCGGCGAACCCCCCCGGGTGGGCGTGTTCATCTGCTCCTGCGGGTCGAACATCGCCGGGGTGGTGGATGTGAAGGCGGTGACCGAATACGCCGCGACACTGCCTGGCGTGGTCTTTACGGCCAACAACATGTTCACCTGTTCCCAGGACGTGCAGGACAAGATGGCCGAGGTCATCCGGGAAAAGGGCCTCAACCGCATCGTGGTGGCGGCCTGCACCCCGCGCACCCATGAGCCCCTGTTCCAGGAGACCATGGAGGCGGCGGGACTTAACAAATACCTGTTCGAGATGGCCAACATCCGCAACCAGGCCTCCTGGGTGCATGGCCACGAGCCCGACAAGGCGACTGAAAAGTCCAAGGATCTGGTGCGCATGGCCGTAGCCAAGGCCATGCTGCTTCATCCCCTGTCCGAGCCCAAACTGTCCATCAACCCCGTGGCCCTGGTCATCGGCGGCGGCGTGGCGGGCATGATTGCGGCCCTGGAGCTGGCGCGCCAGGGCTTCCCCACGCACATCGTGGAGCGGCAGGCCGAACTGGGCGGCAATGCCCGTTCCTTAGGCCACACGGCCAAGGGCGGCGACATCGCCGCGTTTTTGGCCGAGCTTCGGTTTAAAATCGCGGCCGATCCCCGGATCACGGTGCATGCCTCGGCCGAGGTCAAGGTCGCCGAGGGCTTTGTCGGCAACTTCAAAACCACCCTGATCACGCCAGAAGGCGAGAAGGTGATCGAGCACGGCGCGGCGGTCATCGCCACCGGGGCCCGGGAAAGCAAGCCGACCGAGTACGCCTACGGCAGGCACCCCGGGGTCATGACGCATCTGGAATTGGAACGGGCGTTGGCCTCGGGCATCGAGCCGCACTGCGTGGTGTTTATCCAGTGCGTGGGCTCCCGGGAGCCGGACAGACCGTATTGCTCCCGGGTGTGCTGCACCCACGCGGTCATGTCCGCCATCGCCCTCAAAGAGAAAAATCCCCATTGCCAGGTGGCCATCCTCTATCGGGACATGCGCACCTACGGCGACCGGGAGGAGCTCTATACCAAGGCCCGGAAACTCGGCGTGATCTTTGTCCGCTACAGCCTGGACAACAAGCCCAGGGTCAAGCCCAAGGGGCCCGTGGTCGAGGTCACGGTCAGGGACCACATCCTGGATACCGACCTCGTCTTCGCCGCCGACGTGGTGAGCCTGGCGGCGGCCATCGAGCCCAACGACAACGAGGCCCTGGCCAAGATGTTCAAGATCCCGCTGGATTCCGACGGCTGGCTCTTCGAGGCCCATCAGAAGCTTCGGCCCGTGGACTTCGCCACCGACGGCGTGTTCATGGCCGGCATGGCCCACTATCCCAAGCCGGTGGAGGAATCCATCGCCCAGGCCCAGGCTGCCGCAGCCAGGGCGGTCACGGTCCTGTCCAAAAAGGAGATCACCACGCCGGGCACGGTGGCCTACATCGACACTGCCCGTTGCACCGGCTGCGGCCTGTGCTGGGAGATCTGCCCGTACGGGGCCATCAGCCCGGACGAAAAGGGGATGGCCAAGGTCAACGAGGTTCTCTGCAAGGGCTGCGGCACCTGCGTTGGGTCGTGCCGCTCCGGCGCGCCCAACCTGCGCGGCTTCGCCAAGACGGAGGTCATGGCCCAAATAACGGCGCTCTTCTAGAGAGCGCCCGGCGCGAGAGGATCTTTTGCCCAGGCAGAGGACTTCCGCCTTCCCAGGAGAGAAGGAAACATGAACGAATGTAATGAAAATACTGGCTTCAGGCCGCGAATTGCAGCGTTTTTCTGCAACTGGTGCACCTACGGCGGCGCGGATCTGGCCGGCGTGAACCGGCTCCAATATCCGGCCGATTTCCGGGTGGTGCGCCTGCCCTGCACGGGCCGGATGAACCCTGAATTCGTCCTGCATGCCTTCCGGCAGGGCGCCGACGGCGTCTGGGTGTCGGGCTGCCATCCCGGCGACTGCCACTACATCGCAGGAAACATGTATGCCCGGCGTCGCTTCACCATGCTCAGGGAGCTTCTGGAATACGCCGGCCTGGATCCGGGGAGGCTGCACTTTTCCTGGATATCCTCGGCCGAGGCGGAAAAATTCCAGCGCACGGCCAAAAACGTCATCGAGACGGTGCGGGCGCTTGGGCCTGTCGATGCGGCGAATGCCGCCACCAAGACCATGGTCATGGAATTGCGGAAGGTGATCTGATGAAAGCGCGAACCGAAAAAATACGGGAAATTGCCAAACGCTTGCTCCAAGAGGGCAAGGTGGATGTGGTCATCGGCTACGCCCGGGGCACCTCGCCCATGCGTGAACAGCCCTTTTTTGCCCGCACCCCCGAGCAGGCCGACCAACTGATTTGGTCGAGCTTCTGCGTGGGGAACACGGCGAAACCCCTGATCCAGGCCGCCCGGGCGGGAGAACGCGTGGGCGTGGTCGCCCAGGGGTGCGCCAGCCGCAACGTGGTCGGGCTCATCGTGGAAAAACAGGTGGATCGGGACAAGGTCGTGGTCATCGGCGTGCCCTGCCTGGGCATGGTCGACTTCCGCAAGGTCGAGGCCCAGATCGCCCGCTCCGAAGGGCGGCGGGTGGAGACCGTGGAAGAGGACGGCGAGGAACTGGTGGTGCGCGGCCGGGGCTTTGAAAAACGGCTGAAGCGCAAGGAGCTGTTGCGCGACAACTGTTTCACCTGCCAGCACCGCAACCCCGTTCTGGCCGACGAACTGGCGGCCGAGCCCACGGCGGAGACCGGCGGCGGCGACATCGACAAGGTCGCCGCACCCTGGGAAAAACTCCCGGCGGCGGATCGTTGGGCCCGCTTCCGCAAGACCTTTACGGACTGCATCCGCTGCTACGCCTGCCGCGACGCCTGTCCCCTGTGCTACTGCAAGACCTGCTTCGTGGACGACGCCAGGCCGCAGTGGCTGGGCAAGACCCAGGACATGACGGACATCACCTCTTTCCACCTGATGCGGGCCTTTCACTGCGCCGGGCGCTGCACCGACTGCGGCGCCTGCGAGTCGGCCTGCCCCCAGGGCATCACGATGCGGCGGCTGACCTCCAAGATCGAGAAGGACATCCGGGAGCTCTATGGCTACTCGGCGGGCATGGATGTGCAGGCCACCCCGCCCATGGCCTCCTTCCGGCCGGACGATTCCGACGACTTCATCAAGCAGGGCGGTGAGGCATGATCACGGCATACAAAATACTCGGCAAGGACGCCTTCGACGGCTTCTTTCGCAGCTTGGCGGAAGGCCGGGAGGTCTATGCCCCGGCCCAAAAATCCGGGAAGATCGTCTGGGCGCCGGCACGCAGCGCCGCTGACGTGGACTGGCGCCTGGACAACACGGACATGTCGCCCAAGGAGTTTTTTTTCCCCCAGAGCGAATGCCTCATGCGCTTCAAAAACGCCGGGGGGGAGGGCGGCCGGGTCATGGTTCCGGTCGCGCCTCTGGCGACGCAGCGGGTGCTCCTGAACATCCGGCCCTGCGACGCCAAGGCCTTCCGGCTCCTGGACCGCATCTTCGTTCAGGACGACATGACCAACGACCCCTACTGGCGCGACAAGCGGGAAAAAACCATCCTGATCGGCCAGGGCTGCGTCAATCCGTGCCCGGAGTGCTTTTGCACCTCCACGGGGTGCGGCCCCTTCCACGAGGAAGGGCTGGACATCCTGCTGACGGATCTGGGCGACCGGCTTCTGGTCAAGCCCATAAGCGGCAAGGGACAGGCCATGGTCAAGGATCTGCCCGAGGCCGCGCCCGGGGACATCGACCTGGCCGGGAAGATCATGGCCGCCTCCGAGGCCGCCGTGAACACCTATCCCGGCTTCGAGCCGAAGAAACTGGCTGGGCGCACGGTGCTCGACATCTACAACCTGCCGCTGTGGTCGAACCTGTACGAGACCTGCCTCAACTGCGGCACGTGCACCTTCGTGTGCCCCACCTGCCACTGTTTCGACATCCAGGACGAGGTCAGGGGCGAGGCGGGACGCCGGGTCCGCAACTGGGACACCTGCATGCAGAAGCTTTTCACCGAGCACGCCTCGGGGCACAACCCGCGTGGCGAGAAGCGCGACCGGGTGCGCCAGCGTTTCATGCACAAGTTCACGTACATCCCCATGCGGCGGGACGGTGAGCTGGGCTGCGTGGGGTGCGGCCGATGCGTCCGCTTCTGTCCGACAAACATAGACGTGCGCGAGGTGGTGCGGCGCATGTGCGAGGATGCGGAGGCAAAAAGCAAATGAACAATCCCTATCTGCCGTATCCCGTGCGCATCGCCGATGTGCGCGTGGAGACCGAAGACAAGAATCTGCGTTCCTACTGGCTCACGTTTGAAAACAGCGACGACGCCGCTGCGTTTCGCTACGAGCCCGGCCAGTTCGCCGAACTGTCCATCGCGGGGTTCGGCGAGATCCCCATCGGCATCGCCTCCAGCCCCACCGAGGGCGATACGCTGCTCTTCACGGTGAACAAGACCGGCGTGGTGACCACAAAACTCCACGACATGCAGCCGGGCGACGTCATGGGCGTGCGCGGTCCCCTGGGAAAGAGCTATCCCCTGGCCGCCTCCGAGGGCAAAAACATCGTGATCATCGCCGGCGGCTTCGCCGTGACCACGCTGCGGGCCACCATGGTCTGGCTGCTCAACCCCGAAAACCGTGAGAAGTACGGCGACATCACCTTTATCTACGGGGCGCGCGCCCCGGGCATGCTGCTCTACAAGGATGAACTTACGGCGTGGCAAACCCGCGATGACGTGCGCTGCCACATCACCGTGGATCGCCCGGCCGAGGGGTGGGACGGCATCGTGGGCTTCGTGCCCACGGTGACCGAGCAGGCCGCGCCCAGCCCGGACAACGCCGTGGCCCTGGTCTGCGGCCCGCCGATCATGATCAAGTACACCCAACCGGTGCTCGACAAGCTGGGCTGGCAGGCGGACCAGATCCTTTTGTCCCTGGAAAACCGCATGAAATGCGGCATTGGCATCTGCGGCCGCTGCAACGTCGGCCCGTACATGGTCTGCAAGGACGGCCCGGTGTTCACCAAGGCGGAGCTGGATCACCTTCCGAAGGAGTATTGACGGCGCCCCGGAAGGGAATGGTCGGCAGGAGCTCCCATACACTCTGAGATGCGAGGCGTGGTCGGATACCCGTTAAGCGGGAAGGGCCACGCCGGGGGAGAGGATCATGAATGAACCAGAGATTCGTTTTGAGGGTGGGCGCAAAGCGACCTTCATGGATACCGTGGCCGGGCTTTTGCCCCAGGGCGGCAATCTGAGCCTATGCCTCACCTGCGGCCTGTGCGCCAGCGGCTGCCCGGCGACGGGCCTGGCGGGCATGGACCCGAGGCGGTTTTTGCGCATGGCGGTCATGGGCATGGATGAGGAGCTTAAATCCACTCCCTGGGTGTGGATGTGCACCATGTGCTTCCGGTGCGTCGCGGTGTGCCCCATGCAGGTGGACATCCCAAGCCTGGTCTACCAGTTGCGGGCCAGTTGGCCCCGCGAGAAGAAGCCCAAGGGGATCATCGGTTCCTGCAACCAGGCCTTGCGTACCGAGGGCGCCAGCGCCGTGGGCATCTCCAGCGAGGACTTCCGGTTCGTGGTCGAGGACGTTCTGGAGGAGGTCCACGAGACCCAGCCCCGGTTCAAGGACATGCAGGCCCCGGTGGACAAAAAAGGCGCCTACTTCTTCGTCAACCAGAACTCCCGGGAGCCGCAGCAGGAGCCCGACGAGATGGTCCCGTTGTGGAAGATCCTGCACCTGGCCGGGGCGGACTGGACGTACGGCACGGCAGGCTGGGGCGCGGAGAACTATTGCATGTTCGCGGCCGAGGACGACCACTGGCGGGAGGTGCTCAGCAAGCAGGCGGCGGGGATGAAGAAACTGGGCTGCTCCTCGTGGATCAACATCGAATGCGGCCATTCCTTCTATTCCATCTGGGCCGGATTCAAGAAGTTTGGCATTAATCCCGGGGTCGAGTTCGACCATGTCGTGAACTGGTACGCCCGGTGGATTCGCGAGGGGAAGCTGCGCCCCAACGCGGACTGGAACAAGGATCTCAAGCTGCGTTTCACGGTGCAGGATCCGTGCATGGCCGTACGGAAGTCCATGGGCAACCCGTTTGCGGAGGATCTGCGGTTCGTGGTCAAGGCCTGCGTGGGCGAGGAAAACTTCGTGGACATGCACCCGAACCGCTCCAACAACTACTGCTGCGGCGGCGGCGGGGGTTTTCTGCAGTCGGGCTACAAGGATGCCCGGCTGGCCTACGGCAAGCTCAAGGCCGAACAGATCATCGCCACCAAGGCGGATTACGTGATCACGCCCTGCCACAACTGCCACGCCCAGATCGAGGAATTGTCGGAGCATTACCATGGCGGCTGGCATACGACGCATTTGTGGACCATCCTGTGTCTGAGCCTGGGCGTGCTGGGTGAAAACGAACGGACGTATCTCGGGCCGGAACTGGCCGAGGTGGCGTTGCCGTAAGGGGTATCGCGGCCTGCTTCAGGGTTTGCGAGGTCGGGGGCGGTCCATCCGGGCCGCCCACAGATTGATGACAAAGCCCCGGCTCTTCGCAGCCGGGGCTTTGCGCCGCCAACGGCGGCACAGCCGCCGAGCGGAAAGGCACGAAAATCACTCGCTTACGGCCCGGCTGCGCCGCGACCTGTTCGTGATTTTCGAGGCTGCTGACGTTGTCAGCAGCCGCAGGGCGGTCCATCCGGGCCGCCCTCTTTTCGTATGCGCTACGAAAGCCGACGCCTGCCACGGCCTCATGGCAAGGACCGGCGGTTCGGCCCGGGACAGCCTTTTGGTGGACGCCGGGGCGACGCTTGGGGTATCGGATTTCACGAAGCTCTCCGTGCGCCATTGCGGGGGCTTTATGGGACAAGGGTACAAAGACCCAGGCCGGGCCATCGGGATGCGGGACGAGTTTTTGGCCCGTATGTCGGCCTTGGTCTGGCTACGACGTTTTCGAAAACCGCTCAAAGGGAGTTTTGCATGAAAGTTTTTGCCGCCATGGTGCTGGCCGTGCTGCTCGGCGTTTCGGCGTCGGCCTGGGCCCAAACGGGTTTTGTCAATGTCCAGAAGCTGATTCTGGAGTCCAAGGAAGGGAAAAAAGCCACCCAGCTCATTCAGGAAGAACGGCAGAAAAAGGAAAAAGAGGTTCTGGCGAAAAAGGCCGAGCTGGATGCGCTCAAGGAGGCCATCGCCAAGGCCAGCGCCGAGAAAAAGGACATCACCGCCTTGGTCAAGGACTATGCCGAAAAGGAGAAGGAACTCAAACGCCAGGCCGAGGACGCTGACCTCGATTTGAAGATGCGCGACAAGGAGTTGACCGACGCCCTGCTCAAAAAGGCCGGACCGGCGCTCGGCAAGATCGCCAAGGACAAGAAACTCGATCTGGTCATCACCAATCCGGCCGTGGTCGGCTATGTGGCCCCTGAGGCGGACATCACGGAGGCCGTGGTCAAGGAATTGGATAAATCCGCCAAATAGCGGCCTCCAAAGCCGTGTTCACGGCCCGCAGGGGGGCAGGCAATGCCCGCGCCACGTTTTCTTCATGACCGGCGCGGGCCTAGGCCTCGGGCGCGGTGTCGACGCGAAGCACCCGGCGGGCCACGCGCTCGAAGTGCAGGCCGAGGATCGCCAGTTCCACGGCCACGGGAAAGGCCTTGCGCTTGGTCGCAAGCGTTTTGAACATGAGCTTCCAATACGCGAAGCGGGCGCTTGAGACCACGCCGACGGACCACAGGCTGCGCGCGAAGGCCAAAACCTCGGTGGAGAGGATTTTCCCCCGCGCCGTGGGGGTGTAGGCGGCCAGGAAGGTGTTGATGCGCTGGTAGTATTTTTTCGGGGAATAGATCACGCCAAGAAGTTGTTTATAGCCTTCAAGCAGCGTCTCGCGGCCCATGCGGGGAATGAAATTCAGGCTGGCGTCCGTGTTTTCCCCGCTCATCTCGCCGACCAGGCGGTCCTCGGCCTGAAGCCGCCGCCACAACCGGGTTTGCGGCAGGGCGTTGAGCACGCCGACCATGGCCGTGACCACCCCGATGTCCTGGATGAACCGGATCTGCTGCTCAAAAATCGACGGCGTATCGTGGTCAAATCCCACGATGAATCCGCCCATGACCTGCATGCCGTGCTGATGGATGGTGCACACGGCGCTGGCGAAATCCGTGGCCACGTTCTGATTTTTCCCGCATTCCTTGAGGCTTTCCACGGACGGGGTCTCGATGCCGATGAAGACCTTGTGGAAATTGGCCGCGCTCATCATGCGCATGAGCGTTGCGTCCTGCGCCAGGTTGACGCTGGCCTCGGTCATGAACTTGTAGGGATAGCCGCGTTTTTTCTGCCAGGCCGAAAGGAGCGGCAGGAACTCTTTGACGTGGACCAGATTGCCGATGAAGTTGTCGTCCACGATAAAGACCGTGTCCCGCCAGCCCGCGTCGTAAAGGCTTTGCAGTTCGCCAAGCATCTGGTCGGGACTTTTGACCCGGGGCCGCCGCCCGTTCATGGCCACAATGCCGCAGAATTCGCAGTCAAAGGGGCAGCCGCGCGAATACTGCACGGACATGGACACATAATCCTTGAAGTTCACCAGTTCCCACAAGGGCAGCGGCGTGGACCCGAGATCGGGCCGCCCGGCGGCCTCGTAGACCTGCCTGGCGCGGCCGCCCTGCAAATCTTCCAAAAACGTCGGCAGGATGTCCTCGGCCTCGCCCAGGATGAAATGGTCCACCCCGGGGAAATTCCCGGGCTGGGTGGAGAAGGCCGGCCCCCCCGCGATCACCCGTTTGCCCGCGGCCTTGGCCCGGGCGATGATGTCCCGGGCGCTGGGGGCCTGGACGAGCATGGCGCTGACCAGGACCACGTCGGCCCAGGCCAGATCGGCCTCGCCAAGGGGGGCGACATTGACGTCCACGAGCCGTTTTTCCCAGGACGATGGGAGCATGGCGGCCACCGTGAGCAGTCCCAGGGGCGGGAAGGCCGCTTTTTTGGAGATAAAAGGCAGGACGTGCTTGAAACTCCAAAACGTGTCCGGATAGGCGGGATAGACCAGCAGGGCGTTCATGGTTGGCGGACCTCACGCAGGTAATGGTGTGGGCCAGGGGCGCGCAAAGAATATGCCGATTTCCTGCCGCCCTGACAAGGCGCTTCGGCCATGCCCGGGGGCATCAGCCCAGGTCCGCCTGGACGTGGTGATCTCAGCGGTCGTCCACGAGGGTGGCAGGACGTCACGGCAAGGACATGGTCTTTGGGACTGTGGGCGGCGATCATGGTCGAGCTCCCCGGGGTTGGGTTTTCTTGCGGCGAGGGCGAAGCGTCTGTCCCGTCCTCCCCCTGTCTGATTGCGAGACATGAGCGCCGAGGCCTGCGGCGCGGGGGCGTGTCGGATATGGGCATTCTCATGGCCAGGATGGCTGCCATCTTTCCTGTCGGGAGAGTTCTTCGGGCGGCGGCAAGGGTGCTTCAAATGAAAATACGTTCTTCCGCTCTGTTTCGGCGGAATCGGGAGCGCGTCGGGCAGAGCTACAAGAAACGAGCCGCCTGCCATGTCCCGCCTGTCATTTTCCAGGCACCATGAATGACAGGGAATACTGAAAATGTTGCGGCCGAGAGCATCTTCGACGGGCGCCGTGCGCGGTCATATATGACGGATGGGGAAATATGACCGGGGAGATTCGCTGGCGCCCGGAGGGGACAGGGTGTTCCCGACACGGAGGGCGCGTAGCGCAAGAGGTCGAGCTCATGCGGCGGTCCGCCCTCCAGGGTGGATTGGGAAAACCTGATTTTAAAAAACCCGTGAGATATAGGGAGCCTAACGCCATGGACATGTCCGGCATCCTCAACGAACCCGTGCCTCTGATTTCCGCCATCCTGGCGGCCCTGGGCCTGATCCTGCTTGTCGCCTTGCACCTGCGCTACAAGCCCTTCAATCCGACCGCCATCGTGATCGCCCTGGAGGGACTCATCCATGAGCAGGAGCGCCTTGAGGGCGTGATGCACGAGGAGTCGGCGCGGGGTCGGGCGGAACATGCCCAGGCCGCCCAGGCGCTGCGCGGGGAACTACTGTCCATGGTCCACGCCCTGGGGGACACGGTCTCGGGCCGGGTGAGCATCATGGCCGCGCAGCAAAAGGACAATCTGGAGGGATTCGGCCGGACCATCGAGAAGTTCTCGCAGTCTACGGAAGAGAATCTGTCGCGCATCCGCGACGCCATGGAGAAACGGCTTCAGGAGATTTTGCAGGCGGAGGTGGAGGCGTCCAGGGTGTCGCGTGAGGAGACGGCCATGGTCCTTGCACGGTTCGGCGAGTCCCTGGAAAACCGGCTGGCGAACCTGACCCAGTCCAATGAGCGCAAACTGGGGGAGCTGCGCACCTCCGTGGAGACGAAGCTGTCGCAGATCCAGACGGACAACGCGACCAAGCTCGAAGAAATGCGCACAACCGTGGACGAGAAGCTCCAGGGAACCCTGGAGAAGCGTCTGGGCCAAAGCTTTCAGCTTGTCAGCGAGCGACTGGAGCTTGTCCACAAGGGGCTGGGGGAGATGCAGACCCTGGCCGCCGGGGTGGGCGATTTGAAAAAGGTGCTGACCAACGTCAAAACCCGGGGAACCTGGGGCGAGGTGCAGTTGGAGCGACTTTTGGAACAGATGTTCGCCCCTGGCCAATTCGTGAAGAATT
Source organism: Desulfolutivibrio sp. (assembly GCF_036584575.1). Lineage (NCBI taxonomy): Bacteria > Pseudomonadati > Thermodesulfobacteriota > Desulfovibrionia > Desulfovibrionales > Desulfovibrionaceae > Desulfolutivibrio > Desulfolutivibrio sp. Next base: position 22,558 of record NZ_JAZHDB010000178.1, on the reverse strand, counting down.
TCAGCCCGAACGGTCGTGAGTCCGTGGAATTCGCCGTCCGTATGGCTGGCCGGGAGGGGGAAATGGAATGCATGCTGCCCATCGACGCCAAATATCCCGTCGAGGATTACGAACGGCTCCTGGCGGCGGTGGAGGCGGGCAACCTCGAGGCCGCCGACGCGGCGTCCAAACAGATTGCACTTCGTATCAAGTCCTGCGCCAAGGACATTCGGGAGAAATACATCTGCCCGCCGACCACCACGATTTTCGCCGTGCTGTTCCTCCCGGTGGAGGGGCTGTACGCCGAGGTGCTGCGAAGGCCTGGGCTGGTGGAGGCCCTGCAGCGGGATTTCCGGGTCGTGATCGCCGGGCCGACCACGCTGACCGCCATCCTGTCCTCGGTGCAGATGGGGCTTGCCGTGGCGGCCATCTCCAAACGCTCCGAAGAGGTCTGGAAGACGCTTGGCGCGGTGAAGCTGGAATTTCGCAAGTACGGGGACGTGCTGGACAAGGTCAAGAAATCCCTGACCTCGGCGACCAACCAACTGGACACGGTGTCCACCCGGTCCCGGGCGATTGAGCGCAAGCTGCGCAGCGTCACGGAACTGCCGGAGTCGGAGTCGCGGCAGATGCTCACGGATATTGAGGACATCATGGGGGACATGGCCGCCGAGGAACCGGCATGAGCTGGAGAGGCGCCATCGCGCTTTTCGGATTTTGCGAATCTGCAAAATGTGCTCGTATGATCCGCGACAGAGGAAAGGGGAGTGCTCCAACGGGTGAGATGGATTATCCTGCGGAAATGGATCGAAAAAATCATCAGTGAGGCCTTTCAGTGCATTTCAGGTCGCAGGAGAGGGATAACCTGCGGGGGAAATCATCCCGTGGCATTGTGGGTGTGGGGAGGCAGGCAAAGTGAGAAATGGCCTGGGGCCTGAACCGGGCAGGACGAATTCGGGCCGGATGTAGGACTGGTGCGGGCTGGAGCGGTCGCGGGGCAACCATGACCAGGGAAAAGCAAAATGAGACCGCCATCCCGGTGTTGCCGTTGACCTTTGACGACACACGGAATGAAAATGATCGGACCAAGGTCGATTCCTTCCCCTATTACCTTGGGAGCAGGAGACAACAGTTTTCGTCTCGGCGAAGCGAACTGCCGCCCCCCAACCAGGCGGCCTTTGAAGGGGGCGGCCGGAAGGAGGCTTGACAATATGGTTTAGTGAGTTTACTATTGCGCCCAACGAAGAAGAGCCTCGGGAAAAGGCATGATACCTGGGCGGAGCGCGAAGGAATATGGAAACGAAGGACGATCTCATCATAGCCACAGTACGGCAACTCCGGGGGGTGGCCGCCAAATACGCCCGAACCGAGGAACTGCCGATTTCTGTCGAGGACGGTGTCGAGGTCACGACCCGGGAGGCCCATACCATTGAGGCCGTGGGCAACCGGAAACAGGTGAGCGTCACCGATGTGGCCAATGCTTTCGGCATCACCAAAAGCGCGGCGTCCCAGATGGTGTCCAGGCTGTGCGACAAGGGATTTCTCGATAAAAAGCAGTCTCCGCACAGCAACAAGGAATTCCAGTTGACGCTGACGCCGCTTGGGCAAAAGGCGTTTGAGGCCCATGAGCGTTTTCATGGCCAGGATAGGGCTGCTCTGATAGAGCGTCTGCGGGGGTTTTCCCTGTCCCAGATCGCCACGATTTCCGTAATGCTTGAAGCCATCGGGGAAGTGATGGACAATCGTCTCTCACGTTAGAGAGGTTTTTTTTAATCTTATGGTTAAGCTACTTAATCAAATAGCGATGGAGAATACCATGAAAACACTCAAGACCTCGCTCATCGCCTTTGCGGTCAACCACTCCAAGTGGGTCGCGGCCGGGCTTTTGGCGGCCATGGTCTTTTTCGCGACGTTTTTTCCGAACATGACCATGGATACGGATCCGGAAAACATGCTGGAGCCCTCGGAACCCGTGCGGATCTTCCACAACGCCGCCAAAAAACAGTTCGACTTGAGCGACACCATCGTCGTCGGCGTCATCAAGGAGAACGACCCCAACGGCGTGTTTACTCCGCAGACCCTGACCCAGGTCTTCGAACTGACCCGGTTCGCCAAAACCCTTCGCTACGAAGACCCAAAGCAACCGGGGAAAACGACGGGCGTCATCGAAGTGGACATGGTTGCCCCCTCGGTGGTGGACCACATGCACCAGGCCGGGCCGGGGACCATCGCCTTCGAATGGCTCATGCCACGGCCGCCGACCACCGAGGCCGAGGCCCTGGCCGTGCGCGACAAGGCCCTGTCGAACCCGCTGCTCGTCGGGCAGATGGTCTCGGCCGACGGCAAGGCCCTGTGCCTGTACCTGCCCCTGACGGACAAACTCCTCAGCTACGACGTCTATACGGCGCTCCAGGAAAAAATACGGGAGTTCGGCGGCGCCGAGGGCTGGCACATCGCCGGACTGCCCGTGGCCGAGGGGGCCATCGGCGTCGAGATGTTCAGCGAGATGGTCATTGCATCACCCCTGACCATGCTCCTGATCTTCGGCATGCTCTACGCGATGTTCCGCAAATGGAGCCTGGTCATCCTGCCCATGCTCATCGCCACGGTGACCGTGGTCGCCACCCTGGGAGCCATGATCGCACTGGGCTTCCCGGTGCATATCCTCAGTTCCATGCTGCCCATCTTCCTCATGTCCATCTCCATCTGCGATTCCATCCATGTCCTCTCGGAGTTCTTTGATGTCTACACGGCGGAGAAAGGACGCAAGGAAAGCATCAAAGAGGTCATGAACACGCTTTTCATGCCCATGCTCTATACGTCGCTCACCACCGCCGCCGGCTTTTTTTCCTTCGTCACCACAGACATTCCCCCTGCCAGGGTCTTCGGCGCGTTTGTCGGGGTGGGCGTCATGTTCGCCTGGATCATCACCATCCTTTTCGTGCCCGCCTACATCATGCTTCTGCCGGAGCGGATATTGCGCAACTTCGGCATGGCGGCGCACCGGGGAGGGGAGGAGTCCTGGCTGACGCGGTGGCTGCATCGTTTGGGGGACATCGCCTGCCGGAGGTCAAAGGTGGTTTTGGCGGTGTTCGTGGCCTGCATCGCCCTTTCCGTCTGGGGCATGTCGCACATCACCATCAACGACAACTATGCCAAGCGGTTTGCCGAGGGCCATCCCATCCGCGAGGCGGACACGGCGCTCAACCGGCATTTCGGCGGCACGTATACGGCGTCGCTCGTTTTGGAGGCAAAAACAGGGGGCGAGGTCTTCAAGCGTCCAGACGTTCTCAACTACATGGCGGCCATGCAGGCCTGGTTGGAAGGGAACGGATATGTCGGCAAAAGCACATCCCTGGCCGACATCGTACGCAAGGTGCACCAGGAACTCGTTGACGGCAGGCCCGAGAACTATCGGATTCCGCCGGGGGAAGGGGCCGTCGCCGAGTGCGTCATGCAGTACCAGCAAAGCCACAAACCGCACGACATCTGGCATTTCGTGACCCCGGAATTCGACTCGGTCAATATCTTCATGCAGTTTCAAAGCGGCGACAGCACACGCACCGAGGCGGCTGTAAACGCCATTCGGTCGTATGTGGAAAACAACAAGCCACCTGTCGCGTTGTCGTATGAATTCGCAGGTCTGCATTACATCAACTACATTTTTCAAGGGAAAATGTTCTGGGGGATGCTCGGTTCCCTGGGCGGCAGCTTCGTCATCGTTTTCGCCATGATGATCGTGCTCTTTCGCTCCGTTTTGTGGGGGTTTTTATGCATGATCCCCCTCACCTTCACCATCATGTTCATCTATGGGGCGCTTGGGTTCCTCGGCCTGGATTATGACATGCCCGTCGCCGTCCTTGGGGCCATCTCCCTGGGCATCGCCGTGGATTTCGCCATCCATTTCCTGGAGCGCAGTCGGCAGATCACTTCGGAAACGGGTTCCTGGGAGAAAGCCGCCCCCCGGGTGTTCGGCGAACCGGCCCGGGCCATCAGCCGCAACGTCATCATCATCGCCCTCGGTTTCCTGCCCATGCTGGTCGCCGCCTTGGTTCCCTACAAGACGACCGGCATCCTGCTTTTCTCCATTCTGACCATCTCCGGCGTCGTCACCCTGGTCCTGCTGCCGGCCCTCCTGACGGTGGGGAGGGGCTGGCTTTTCCGGGCCAAGCGTTTCTCAGCCCGGAGAGACGCCGGGACGTCGCATGGCAAGCCGGGGCTCGTCCCGGTCAGGATCGGCGACGCGAATCGCGGCACGGCGGATGATGCCGGGAGGGAATAGGCCGTGCCCAGGCGGGCGTGGAATCGCTTGAAGGGCGTTTGGAACACAAAAACGGGAAGGAGACGCGCAATGAAAACGATATTCGGATTTGTCCTGATGGCCCTGAGTGTTCTTGGTGTCTCAGGCCAATGCGGTGCGGGCGAGGACATCCCGTCCGTTGAAACCATCATCGCCAGATCGAATCATGCCTCCCTGTACCAGGGGGAGGACTCCCAAGGGACGACGACCATGACCATCACCGACAAGCAGGGCCGGGTGCGCAAGCGCCAGTTCAACATGATGCGTAAAAACGCGGATACAAAGGACAAGGAGCAGAAGTACTTCGTGTATTTCATCGAACCTTCGGACGTACGGAAAATGGTGTTCATGGTGCATAAGCACGTTGACATGGGAAAAGATGACGACCGTTGGCTCTATATGCCGAGTCTTGATCTCGTCAAACGTATTGCAGCCAGCGACAAGCGCACAAGTTTCGTCGGATCTGACTTTCTCTATGAAGACATCTCCGGCCGAAGCCCCGAGGAAGATGCCCATGAGTTGCTTGAAGCAACGGACAGGTATTTTGTTGTGAAAAATACTCCGAAAAATCCGGACGCCGTGGAGTTCGCCTCGTACATCGCCTATATCGACAAGACCACCTTCCTTCCCATGAAGATCGAATACTCCAAGGCGGACAACCGACCGTACCGGGTCATCGAAGTCATGGCCGTGGAGCCCTTCGGCGCCATGGAGAACGGCAGGCAGGTCGTCTATCCGACGGTTGTCCGCTCCGTGGCCAGAGACCTGGAAAGCGGCAGCCAGACGGAAATGGTGTTTTCCAATGTCCGATATAATACCGGGCTTAAGGACGAGTTTTTCACCGAACGCTATCTGCGGCGGGCGCCCAAAGAGGTTATGCAATAATGGGCGCGACCGTTTCGGCCAGGGCCTGGCGGGGAGCCGTCTCCTGCCTGGCCCTGGCGGCCCTGGTTCTGGCCGCCGAGGGCGACTGCCTGGCTGCATCCTTCTGGGACCAGTTCAGCACGCCGGAGGTGCATGGTTTCCTGGAGATCCGGACCGGCTGCCGCACCCAGCCCGATCCCTATGAGAAGGAGGCCTCCGTCTTGGAGACGCGCCTGCAGGGAGAGGTGTCCACCCAGACGGATTGGGCGCAGTTCAAGTACAAGGGGGATGTCTGGTACGACGGCATCCTCGGGCAGGCCCGATATGACACCCGCGAGGCCTGGATGTTCCTGCGTCCCTCCGAAATCCTCGACATCAAGATCGGACGGCAGGTGCTGACCTGGGGCACCGGCGATCTGGTCTTCCTCAACGACCTGTTCCCCAAGGACTGGCAGTCCTTTTTCATCGGCCGGGATGCCGAGTACCTCAAAGCGCCCTCGGACAGCGTCAAAGTCAGCCTGTTTTCGGACTTCCTCAACGCGGACTTCGTGTTCACGCCGCTTTTCGCCAGCGATCGCTTCATTACGGGGCAGTATGTCTCGTACTGGAACGGCAGACTTGGGCGCCTGGTCGGCAACGAATCGGAATTGGACTTCGACAAACCGGACCAGTGGTTTGCGGACGCCGAGTATGCGGCCCGTCTGTACCGGACCGTCGGCGCCTATGAACTGGCCCTCTACGGGTACTTCGGCTTTTGGAAGAATCCCGGCGGCATCGCCGCTTCCGGAGAATCCATCTTTCCGCGCCTGCACGTCTATGGCGCCAGCGCCCGGGGGCCGGTGGCCGGGGGGATCGGAAACATCGAGGCGGCCTACTACGATTCCATCGAGGATCCCGACGGGCGTGATCCGAACATCAACAACTCCGAAATGCGCTATCTTGTCGGCTTCGCCAGGGAGATCGGCCGGGATTTCAACGCCAGCGTCCAGTACTATGTGGAACATCTGCTGGATTACCAGGAATACCGGAGAACCTTCACGGGTGATCAGCCCCGGGACGAGGTGCGGCATGTGCTGACATTGCAGCTCACCAAACTGCTCATGAACCAGAATCTGGAACTGTCCCTTTCCGGCTACTGGTCGCCAAGCGACCACGACGCCTACCTGCGTCCGAAAATTCTCTACAAATGGACTGACAACATCAACCAGGTGGTTGGGGCCAATATTTTTCTTGGAGAGCGCGACGATACCATGTTCGGACAATACAAGGCCAACACGAATATCTACATGTCCCTGCGCTATAGTTTTTAGTGCGGCAATCCGGGTTTATCCGCGAGACGGGACCACCAACCGGCAGCCTTCCACTGCTGCCGCATGCCGGGAGAGATTCGTCATGCAGGCTTGTCGCCATTGCGGTCCCCCCGCCGGGAAACGCCGCCATCCGTCGAGCTACGGAATGCAGGATCCGCACATCGTCTTTCGCGCCCTGGGGCTCGGACCGGGAGACACCTTTCTGGATGCCGGTTGCGGCCTGGGCGAGTACGCCCTGAAGGCCGCGCGCATCGTCGGCCCCATGGGCATGGTCCATGCCTTCGACGTCACGCCCGGCTGCATCGAGGACTTGTCGGACTTGGCCCGTGCGCGCGGCCTGTCCCAGGTGCACGCTGCGGTGGCGGACATCACCCGGCCGCTGCCCGTGCCGGATGCCTCGGTCACCGTCGGCCTGCTGGGTACGGTGCTGCACATCCCGCCCGTGACCCGGGCCATGAAGGCCGTCATCATGGAGATACGCCGGGTGCTGCGGCCGGGAGGTCGGCTCGGCGTCATCGAATGCAATCCGTATTCCCCCTGCGGGCCGCCGCAGTCCATGCGCCTGACCGCCACGCGGGTCACCGATGCTCTGGAGGCGTGCGGTTTTCGGTCCTGCAGTGTGCAAGACATGGGGTACCTGTACCTGGCCATGTATCAAAAACCATCATCGTAAGCCGATAATTTCCAGAGAAGGGCATCGGTAGGTGAAGAAACAACAGGAGAGAAAGATGAAGGCGTTGGTATTCTACGATTCCATAGGCGGAAATACAATGTCCGTGGCAAAGGCTATTCATGAAACCGTGGCCTCGGCATGGGGACATGCCGATCTCGTCAAAGTCTGCAAAGAGTCCTCCGTCAACTTTCTTGAGTATGATCTGATCATGATCGGTTCCCCGGTTATCGACTGGCTCCCGACGAAGCAACTCATGGATGTTGTGATGCGCTTCATGAAATCCGAGAACGCGGCCGGTCGCATCAGGCCCTCCTCGCCGATCATCCCTGGTAAGTTCGGCGTGTGTTTCGGCACATTCGGCGGGCCGCATATCGGCGAACGCGAGGCCCTACCCATGACGGCCTGGCTCCGGGCCTTTCTTGAGCACCTGGGCTACCTCTCCCTGGATGCCTGGCATGTCCCCGGCGCATTCAAAAATCGGGACGAGTTGAGCCGATACGGTAGGTTGGGAGACATCCGCCAACGCCCAAGTGAGTCAGACCTTTCAGATATCAGAAACCGGGTCGCCGGGTTGTTGGCCTCGTTGGAAGCTTTTCGCGGAATGAAGCGTCCGCGATGAGCCTTGCCCGGGTCTGAGAGGGCCCGGGCACAGGCCCAAATGGGGCGGGGTGGAAACCACAGTCCGCCTGGGACATGCCCATGGCCGGAAAGCCGAAAACAAGAGCGGAGTATTGCCATGTCACATAAATCGTCTGCAACGTCGGCATATCCGAAAACGAGCCCCGCAACGACGGTTGTTGCAGAGGATGTCGTCTTAGTGTGGTGTGATACGAGGCTCCTTTCTGGACTTTTTCAAGGTACTGGTTAATGGTGTCGATGGGCCTACTCCCCATGCTCCGATACCATTGGTGGGGGCGATTGTTGTTATAGTCGTCAAGCCAGTCGTTCAAGTCCGATTGCAAGGATTCCACGGACTCATACTGGAGTAGCCCCATCTGGCCCCCCCGACCACCCGGTGGTGCGCTGCTCGCATTTACATCACCGCACGCGCCCCAACAAAATCCGGGTCTTCGACGTTTACTGTGGAAATATTCCTCCCAGAAGTTGGGCGATGGGCGCCCCTATCAGGTAGATTATCGTGATGAAGGTGGCCACGTTCCGGTAGCCCCTGGACCGCGAACGAGCGGCCTGGAAGAGGCCATTGAGTCCTTCCAGGCGTGCGTTTGAAAGCAGGGACTCCCAGCGCCTCAGGATTCTCGGCAAATGCTCATCAAACGTTTTCAGCGCCTTGCGAACCGGTTCGAGCAGAGCCGAATCCCCGGCAAGTTCCCGGGCGAATTCGAAAAATCGGGTCGCCCGCCAGCGTGCCCCCTGTTTGGTGTCGGCATTGCGCACCCAGCGCAGCAATTCCTTCACGCGAGATGCCGTGGCCGTCGCCAGGCCGCGTTCTTTCAACTCCTCCAAGGCCGCAAGCTGTTCTTCGCTGCGCCATGTCTCCATGCCCTTGAGTACGGCCCATCGAGCCCCCTTGGGGAGTTTGACTTCCTTGGCTTCCAGACGCCTGACCTCATCGAGCGCCTTGGTGAAAATCTGAACCACATGGAACCAGTCCACGGTGACTGCGGCATTGCTGAACGTCTCCTCGGCCGCAGCTAGAAAGGCGGGTGGCATGTCGCAGACGACCTCGATCACGTTGTCGGGGTTCCCCGCCCGTTGCTTGAGAAACTTGACGAACTCCTTGAAACACGCCTTGCCCTTGCCGGGCGTTGCGAAAATCACGGGCCGGGTGTCGCGGTCCATATCCACGAAGACGGTGACGTAATGATGCCCTCGCTTGGTGGCCGTCTCATCAAGGCCGACACCGCAAAGGCCGCTGAGGTCGAGCTGCCCCATGGCTTTGAACACGTAGTGCGTCACCACCCGCCATATGCGTTTGTCGGTCACGCCGACATAACGGGCCACGACATTAACCGGCATCTCGCGGGCGAGGATCATCACCGCCTGTTCAAACAGCAAGGTGAAGCCGCTGCCTTCGCGAGCCCAGGGGACCTGGACCCGGCGGATGCCGTGGTCCAGGCAGTTGACTCGAGGAACTCAGGCTGTGATCAGGCAATGGTGCTGAAAGAAGTTGAGATGTCTCCAGGGAAACGCCATGAAATCATGGGCCTTGCAAAGCTTGCCGCACGTCGGACAGGGATAGAGGACGCCTCGGTCGGCTTCAACGGCGAGGCGGAGTTCGCTCGGTTGCCTGTTGACATCAAGCTTCCGGCCCACCACCTTCCAGGGCTCCGTCAACCCAAGCCCGAGAGTCAGTAAATCATTGGCGTTTACAGGTGGTTGCCTCCTAAAAGAGGCCTCTAGCTAACTTGCAATCGCTCATGCAGTCAAGGAAAGGCACTTTCACGTCCTACGTCGAAGAATCAAAATTTTCAACAGATTACCTGGGAAAATTCCAACAGCCCCCCCCCATTTTTCGCTTCGAATTTGACGTTTGGGCATCCTCGATGCGTTGGCGGCAGAAAATAATCAGGTGTCACGGTGCACGGCGGCAAGGGCAATCTACGCGTCGCGGGGGCAAGTCAGCATGACGACAGTATGCTGTTTTCGCTGAATATGTTTATCGGCTGCGACCTGGGGATGGACATTAGGACATTTCGGGTGCGTGGGCTGCGCAAGAGCTCACGCCACACTGCGTCACCGGCCCGAGTAAGCAATTCCAGCATGTTGTGCATGACATGGGCGGCTGTCAGCGCCGAAATCGAACCCAAGAGCTACTCCGGCCCATGGGCAAGGTCACCAAGGACGACCCGAAATTCTACGAGCACCCTCCCAGAAAGTCGACCTCGATACGGCCCTCTCCTGGTAGTTTGGGCCTGTCCCAACACTGGACCCTCATCCGCGGCGTTTGGCTGCGGCTGGCTGGATGGGGAGAGGGGCACTCCTTCCCGTACGCCGGAGGCGTCATTTTCCGGGCTGGGCCGGAGTCGCGAACACGGTATCGAGCCAATCGAACACTTCCTGGCTCATAAGGCTTCGGTTTTCCATGACGCAGTGGTTGGCGGCCCCTTCTTCGGCCGGGGTTACCACCATGGACTTGCGCGCGCTGGCCAGGCAGTCCAGGCAGAGCTTGTTCTGGCGTTCGATCTCCGGGGTATTGTACTCCCCGGCCGCGACCACGATGAGCGCGGGCGTATGCACCTTGGCCGGGTCAAAGCGCAGGTCCCGGTTGGCCGCGACGAGGCCCGGCAGATTGTTCGTGGGAACCCCGAATCGCCAGGCGATGAGCTGATTGCACACCCGGCTGAAAGAGGACCAGCCTTTCACCACCTCCGGCGTGGCCGTGGCCACGGCCATCTTGGCCACTCCCGCGCCCGCGTCCACCACGCAGTTGTTCATGACGATGGCCGAGAAGCGGCCGTCGCGCTCAGCCGCCATGGGGACGAAGCCGCCGCCGCTGCTGATGCCGTAGACGGCCAACCGTTTCGGGTCCACGTCCTTTCTGGCGAGGGCGTAGTCCGCCACAACCGAGATGGAGGCGCCGATGGTCGGACTGAAAAAGCGCCCTTGCGTTGGCAAAAGCCCTTGTCCGGGCAGGTCCACGGTCAGGAAGTTGTAGCCTCGCTCGAATGCCTGGGGCGCGATGTAGAAGAACTGGTCCTCGGCGAAGGTCTCTGCTCCGCCGATCATGACGAGCGTTGGGGCCGGATGGTCCCCCTCGGCGGCCTTGCGGAAGTAGCCGGGCAGCACCGTGCCCTGGAAGGGGATCTCTATAGACTCCAGTTCGGGCTTGAGGCGCCTGCCCGCCCGCTTCATGAGCTCGCGGCTTTTGCCAGCGGTCTGCGCGAGGCGGGGGTCGTCCGGGAGCATAGACACCATGGCGGCGCGGTAGGCGTAAGCGGCCCGCATGAACTGGTCGCGGGCGCTGACCACATGCCCCCCGGCCAGGGACCTTTCTCCCCGGGACTCAATGAGTGCGGCGGTCTTGAGCCATTCGTCCCGCCAGCTGTCCGCGTCGCCGTCCTTGATCTTCGCGGCCGTGGCGAACGCCTCGCCCACCTCGCAGCCGTGGTTCACGGCGGAACCGAGCATCAGGGAGCCGAACACGAAGTCCATGGCCGGATCCTTGAACCTGAAGCCCGTGTGGGCCGCGTGCGGGTCCAGTTCCGAGGCGGCTTCGCCCTCCCGGCCGGAGGCCGCCTTCCCCGGCGAAGCCGCCACCGTCAACGCCAGATACACAACGAGCATGAAGGTCCAACGTCTCATGGCGCACTCCTTGTTCTCACGCCCGCGATCGAGGGAGTGCGGGGGAATGGCCGCTGCCTCGAAAGCCGTGCCATGCCCCACTTCCTCGCACGGGCTTACTGCTTGGGCTTGGCCCGCTCGTCCAGCCAGTCCAGTATGCGTTCGCTGGAGGCAAGCGGAGCGCCCAGCTGGCAGTGGAACTGCGTGCCCCTGGACGCGTCGAACTCCATATAGGTCTTCTCGGCCTTCAGCCCGTTAAAGAACAGCTTGGACTGGGCGTTGGAAGCGGCGACCTGGTCCTCGCTGGAGTTGACCACCAGCATCTCAGTCTCGATCTTGCCCATGGTGTCCGCCTGGTTGAATGTTTTGAGCTTCGAGAACAACGCGCTCGGTGTCTTGGCGTCGAAGGTCCAGAGCATCTGACTGATGAACTGGTTCAACTCCGGGTGCTTTCCCATCTCCTGGGTGACGATCTCGTCCACCCTGGCGGACTGGGCCGGGACGTTCACACCCTGCATCACCTCGGCCGGGAATTTGGTCATGACGCCGTCGAAGGGGCTCACCACCCCGCCGTCGGCGATGCCCCAATGGATGCGCTTCTCGAAGGCCAGGGCGCGCGGGACCAGATAGCCGCCCATGGAGTAGCCGATGATGGCCATGCGTTTGGAGTCCACCTCGGGCAGGGTCATGGCGTAGTCCACCACGGGAGTGACGACCTTTTCCCAGTCGAGCCGGAAGGGCAGTCCCTGCTTGATGATCATTTCGCCCTGGCCGGGGCCCTCGTAGATCAGGCAGGCGTAGCCGCGTTTCACGGCGTGGGCGGCGATGATGAAGTAGAGATCCTCTGCGGTGCCGTCCAGGCCGGTCTGGATGAGCAGCAGCGGGCGCTTGCGCTTGGTGTTGTCAGGGGTGACCAGATAGCCGGGCAGGGTGGTCTTTTCATAGGGGATGCGCACCGGCCTGATGCGCCCCTCGGAGAGTTGGGCGGCCTTGAGGAAGGTGTCGCGGCCATCCTGCCAGGCCACCGCGCCGCGAGGATCGCTGCCGTAAAGGTAGATCGAACTGGCCCGGTAGTACTCGGTGGCGCGGAAATACTGCTGCATGGCGCTCACGTTGTGTCCGGCGGCGGCGTCCCGCTCGGCCGCGTCGCGCAGCCTGCGGGCCATGGCGTTCCAGGCCTGGTACCAACTCTCCTTGTCGTAGTCCTTCACTTGGCTGGTGATGGTCAGCATCTCGCCCAGGTCCGCCCCGCCCGCCGCGATGAGGCCTGCCCGCCAGAGGCATTGGAAGACGAAGGCGCCGTCGTTGAAGAGGAACTTGGTCATGGCCCGGTCGGCAACGTCCCTCACGGGCTTGTCGGGCTTGCCCCGGTAGTTGTCCCAGCGGGAGACCTCGCCGTTTATGTAGACCTGGCCCTGCAAGGGGAAGTGGGTGTGGACGAAGATCCACTTCTTGTCCAGACCGGTGTTTTGGGCCAGCGACTCGGCGATGGCGGTCATCATCTTGGCCACCAGGTCGTCGGTGAAGAAGCCGGGCACGTAGAGGTCCACGAACAGGGGCTTGTCCGTGGAGGGCTTGCCCATGCAGTGCACGGCGTCGAAGGTCTGCCAGTAGTAGGTGACGAGCTCCTCGCCCAGGCCCGTGGACTTGGCCACGTCGCGGCTGACGGCGGCCAGCACGGTCGGCGCGTCCAGGTTGGATTTGGTGGAGGTGATGCGGACCATGGGGTCGGCCGGATCGATGCCTCCCGGAGGGGATGCCTTGGCCAAGCCCGGGAAGGAGAACATGGCGGGAAGGAGAACCAGAAGCGTCGGTAAGGCGTATCTCAAGACGCGAAGCAACATGATCAAAGTACCTCCTGGGTCTGTCGCCCCGTTCCTGCACGGGGCTTGGCTTGAAGCGTCCGGCGGCCTGACGTCGGTCCTTTCGTGCGCCTGGACGCGTGAATACCGTATTGCTTTATGGTTTGGCCCGTTCATCCAGCCAGTTGAACATGTTCTCACTGGCAACCAAGGGGGCGCCGACCTGGCAATGGGACTGAGCGCCTTGACTCGCGTCGAGCTCCAAGTAAGTTTTCTTGGACACGAGCGCGTTGTAGAATTGTTTGGCCTGGGCGAAGGAGTCATTGATCTTGTCGGCGCTGGAGTTGACCACCAGCATTTCCGCCTCGATCTTACCGACAGTGTCCGCGACGGTGTATGGCTTCAGCTTGCGGAAAAGGTCGCTTGGAGACCCGGCCTTGAATATCCACAATCTCTGGTTGATGGCGTGACGAAAACCGAGACTCCGGCCCATTTCCTGGGCGACGAGGGCATCCACCGTAGCGGCCTGGGCCGGGGAATCGACGATTTTTCGTACGGCTTCGGGCAGTTGCTTCAGGGTTCCCTCGTAGACGCTCCAGACACCGCCGTCGGCAATGCCCCACTTGATGCGTTTCTCAAAAGCCAGGGCCCGGGGGACGGACATGGAGGGTCCGAAAATGGCCATGCGCCCGGCGTCCACTCCGGGAAGGGTCATGGCGAAATCCACGACCGGGGTAACGACTTTCTCCCAGTCAGGCCTGAAGGGCAGGCCCTGCTTTATAATCATCTCCCCCTGACCGGGGCCTTCAAAGATCAGACAGTTGTAGCCGCGTTTCACGGCCTCTGCGCCGAGGAGGAAGTAGAGGTCCTCCGCTGTGCCGTCCAAACCTGTCTGGAGCAGAAACAGAGGCCGTTTTTTGCGGCTGTTGTCCGGGGTGACCAGATACCCCGGGAGGGTGGTCTGCTCGTAAGGTATCCGCACGGGCTGGATACGCCCCTGGGAGAGCGCCGCTGCCTTCATGAAGGTGTCGCGGCCTGCTTGCCAGGCGAGAACTCCCCTTTCGTCGCCATACTCGTAGACCCCCGCAGCTCGGAAGGCGTTGGTCGCCCTGAAATAGGCCTGCATGGCGCTTTGGGTGTGGCCGGAGGCAAAATAGGCATCGGCGTTGGCACGCAGTTTTACGGCCATGCCGTTCCAGGCCAGGTGCCAGCTTTCCGTGTCGCCATCCTTGATCTGACTGGCTACAGTTAATATCTCCCCGAGGTCTCCTCCGCCGGTAGCGATCAGCCCCGCTCGCCACAGGGTCTGGAAGAGGAACGTCCGTTCATGGAACAGGAACTTGTCCAAATACCTTTCGCCGTCATCACGAGGGGAAGCGGTCCGTTCACCGGCACCGTCCTGCTGCGGGGCATCGGCGGCGGGTGGGGAATCGCTGCCGCTGGAGGCCAGGGCCGGCGGAGCCATGGTCCAGGCCAAGAATACCAAGCCCAGGATCACCTGGGCCGGGACCAGGGTGTGGATGCGGGCACGAGTCATGGGCCCCCTTTGGTTTCGTGCATGGGACGAGGAAACTACTTATCCGGCCTGAACCGCGACGCCCGGTCGATGAAGTCGCACTGGTCGCCGTACAGGCGCGTCTCCAGGCGCAGGGTGTCTCCCAGGTCAAGGCTCACGTCCGAGGCTCGCCGGTAGACGGGCCATTCGGGCAGGCCCGGCCCGTTGGGGTCGCCTGTTCGGGCGAAGTTAACCCAGTAGGCCATCACCTGTCGGGAGAGTTCACGGTCCGCCGACGTATACCCGTCCGATTCCTTCATGTTGCCGAACACGTAGGCCAGATCCACGCCGTGAAACGCGCCCAATTCGCGGGCCCGGGCGGTGTCCGGCCTGCGGGTGAAGCGGTAGAGCCAGGCCTTGCTCCCGGTCCGCTCCAGGGCGCGGGCCTCGTAGCGGGCGGGTTGGGCGTTCACGGCCACGGTGATGAACCGGTCGATGGCGCCCCGGACGTCGCCGTCTCCCGAGGCGGGGAACATCGCCAGGGCGTCTCGCCACGTCTCGCCGAAACGGGCCTTCAGGAAGTCCGCGTACCTGGCCGTGGTCAGGACGCCCTCCCCTCGCAGGTAGGTGGCGCCTTCGTTGCCCGTGCTGCCGACGATCATGGGAACATGGGGAAGGCCGGGGTTGGCCAGGGCGGCGGCGGGATCTCTCGGCAGCACCACGCCGTCGAAGACCGGCGCGAAGAAGAGGCCGTCCTTGAAAATGCTCGTCTGGGTGTCGGCCGCCTGCAGCACCTCCTTGGCCGATTTGGACCGCATGCAGGCGATCTCGTCGGGCTTCCCCGTGCAGCCGAGCCGCTCGCTCAGCCTGCGGCCCATTTCCGACACGGCCTTCATGTCGCCGTTGAAGGCCGGATTCAGGTACTCGGAACCGATGATGGGCCCGCCGCTTTGGGCGATGGCCCGGTTGAAGAGTCCCCTGGCCAGGGGGCTCAGGGTGAGCAGGGACACGGAACGCGACCCGGCGGATTGTCCGAAGATGGTCACGTTGCCGGGATCGCCGCCGAAGGCCGCGATGTTGCGCCGGACCCAGCGCAGGGCCTCGATCTGGTCCAGCAGGCTGTCGTTCCCGCTCACGCCCGCCTCCGATTCGGCGGCGAGCCCCGGGTGGGCCAGGAACCCGAGGGCCCCCAGCCGGTAGTTGAGCGTGACCGCCGCCACGCCCTGCCTGGCCAGGACGCTGCCTTCATACTCCGGCTGGGACGAGGCGCCGAAGGTGAACCCCCCGCCGTGTATCCAGACCATCACGGGCAGTTTCCCGCCGCGCGCGTTGACGGGAGTCCAGACGTTGAGGGTAAGGCAATCCTCGGAGGAGCCGTTTCCAAGCGGTCCGGTCTGGGCGCAGGCGGGGCAGTAGGAGGTCGCGTCGCGAACGCCTTCCCAGGGCAGCGGCGGTCGAGGCGCTTTCCAGCGAAGATCGCCTGTGGGGGGCTGCGCGTACGGGATGCCGAGAAAGACCCGCACGCCCCCGGCGATCCGGCCCGAGACGGTTCCGCTGTCCAGGTTGACGGTCGCGCCTGGGTCCTGCGCCGCGCCGACCGACAAGGCGGCGGACAAAAGGCCGATGAGAAGGATCGCCGCGACGAGTCCCGGCCGTCCGGCGGGGGATGCGCCGCAGGGCCTCGCGGGCGGCGCTGAGGCCGCGTCTTTGCGCTTGTATCGCATCATTGCACCGGAATTGTGAGTTGGGGCGGCAGGGTGACGTTTTTCTCCTCCATCAGGGTGAAGGCCAGCATGAGGAAAGAGAACACCCGTTTGGTCAGGATATCGCGGTCATCGACCCAGAACCAGTGTCCGTGGAAGGCGATGGCCGCGTAGGCGTCTGCGGGCTTCGCGCCGCCGCTGTGCACGGCCACGGGGGCCAGGATGTCCGAGCCCGGCGAATCTTTGATGGAAGGCAAGGCGCGGCGCGAGTCGATGTCCGCGGCGGGAATGTCCACCCGCGCGGCCACGGACGCCAGGATCTGCATGAGGGAGAACGCCTGTATGGCGATCTGGCGTCGGTTCTCGACCTCCGGGTCGATGATGATTTCATATTCATAGACGGCCGGGTCCAGGTCCAGGATGTCCCGCAATTCCGATATCAGGGCGGCCGCTTCGGGCGAGGGACGTTTGCCGCCCAAGGTCAGGTACAGGCGGCTTTCCCTGGCGTTTGGGGCGTGTTCGACCCTGACGCGCACGGCGTTCTCCAGTTGCAGCAGCGAGAGGACTTCCACCGTCCGCTTGAATTCCTCTTGGGCCGGAACGCTGCCCGAGGCGGTGAGGGTGGAGTTGCGCAGTCCGTTTATGGACCGCACGCCCAGGTTGAACAGGAATTTCGCAGAAATGCCGGTATCCAGCCCCACCATGATGTTTCGCACGGGCAGGGCGGACATGACTCCCAGGCGGAAGGGAGCGCCGGTCATGGGCTTGTAGGTGATTGTCGGGCGATCAGTGTAGCGGGTGCTCAGGCCGAACTCCAGCTTGCCGAAGTTGCCGAACACCGGATTGATGTCTTCGGTGACCGGGGCGGGGTTGTCGTATATGGTGCGGGAGAATCCGGCGTTTCCGCCGGTTTCCATGGAGTATCCCGCCACAATGTCGCCCACGTCCATGAAGAAGATGGGTTCCGCATAGCGGACTTTCACGATGTTGAGCAGGATCTGGCGTTTCCAGGATTCCGTGTACGAGGAGATGTAGTCGGTGCGGTCCTGGAGCATCCGTCCGGGGCCGATGGAGGAGCAGCCGGAGAGCAGGACGAGGGCGGCCAGAAGCGCGGTCGTCGTTGCGGTTCGAGAAAGACTTGTCCGCATGGGCATCATCCTTTGGCCGTTTTCCGGCCGGTTCGGCTGCGGTGTCGTGTCCGCGTGGCCTTCAGTCGCGGCATCGCGTCGGACCTCGTGTCGCGCCCTCGAAAAGCGCATATGGCGTTTCGTGGGCAACAAGCTGAAACCACTGATTTTTATGAAACAATACTATCGTATTTTCTAAAGGACGTGACACTGGCTTGGCCTAACGGACGGGCTATTGCTTGAAAACGTCGTCGAGCCAGTCGAAGAGGATAAGCCCCACCAGGGAACGGTTTTCCATGAGGCAGTGGTTGCTTGCGCCCTCATCCGACGGCGTCACGACCATTTTCGAGGTCGGGTTGGGAAAATGGTCCATGGCGGCTTGTTGCTGCCGCTGCACTTCCTGGCTTCTGTACTCGCCTTCGCCTACGATGATCAGCGCGGGCACAGTGATCTTGGCCGGATCGAAGGTGTTGCCCTTGTTGGCGTCGATGAGTTTTTCCGGCTGGTTTTCCGGCACGCCGTAGCGCCAGCAAATGGCCTTGACCACCCCGGCGTGGAAGCTCGACCAGCCTGCCCGATCTTTTTCGGTTTCCACGGCCGCGGGCATGGTGGCGAAGAGGGCATGGGCGTCCACCACCGCGGAGTTCATGACGACGGCCTTGATGCGGGGGTCGTGCATGGCGGCCTGCGGCACGAACAGACCGCCGCCGCTGAAGCCGTAGGCAGCCAAATGCCTGGCGTCGACCTCGGGACGGCTGATCAGGTAATCCACCACGGCCTTCAAGGGCACGTTCGTGTCGGTTCGAAACACCTTGCCCTGGTAGGGGAGCAGGCCTTGGCCGGGCAGATCGACGGTGGCGAAATTGTAGCCACGGGCGAAGGCTTGGGGCGCGATGTAGAAAACCAAGTCCTCGGCGAAGGTTTCGCCGCCGCCGATCATAAGCAGGGTCTTGTGCGGTCCCTTGCCGGGGGCGGCCCGGAAAAATCCAGGCAACACGGCCCCTTCGAAAGGAATCTCGAAATACTCCAGCGGCGGCTCAAACAACCGGCCGGCCTTGCGCATCAGCTCGCGCATCGTGGCGGCGCGCTGTTGCAACTGTGGGTTGTCCGGCTGCATGGAAACGAGCGAGGCGCGGTAGTAGTAGGCGGCACGCAAGAACTGGTCCCTGGCGCTTGTCGTGTGGCCGGCGGCGAGGGATTTTTCGCCGCGAGCCGCGACACGCGCGGCAAGTTCGCCCCATTGCTGCTGCCAACTGGTGGCGTCGCCGTCCTTAATGCGGGAGGCCGCATAGAAAACCTCACCGACTTCCACGCCGCCGTTGACCGCCGCGCCGAGGATCAAATTGCCGAGATGGAAATCCATGTCGCCATCGTTGAAATAGTATTTTCCGGCAGTGGCGTGGGCGTCGAATTCTTTTTTTGGGGAGGCGCCAGCTTCATGTATCTGCATGTTTCCTATGGCAAACGCCATGGAAATAGTCAGTGCCAGCACAGCGTGTCGCATACCATT
Source organism: Desulfolutivibrio sp. (assembly GCF_036584575.1). Taxonomy (NCBI): domain Bacteria; kingdom Pseudomonadati; phylum Thermodesulfobacteriota; class Desulfovibrionia; order Desulfovibrionales; family Desulfovibrionaceae; genus Desulfolutivibrio; species Desulfolutivibrio sp. Next base: position 3,553 of record NZ_JAZHDB010000178.1, on the reverse strand, counting down.
TGTCATGAAGCCGCTCCTCGGTAAGAATTCTCCAACTGACCGCAGGATAGGTTTGGCTTTTTGTTGTGCCGTTGCGGTCGTATGTTCGCCGTATCCCTTGGCGAAACGTCCGGTTTGCGATTGTGACCTCACTAGTTGTCTTACAGAAAAGATGTGTCATAACAAGAGGCTGGACATGGGTTTTGAGCCACAGGAAACACCAGGGAAACCCAGATAATTCCCGATAAAGCCCTTGGAAATAGGCTGGGAGACGGGCAGGGAGGGCTGACGTGGTGGCGACGCTACAGGATTTGCACAACGCGTCGGCGCTTTTCCGGGCGACCTCGGCCGTGAGCGCGTCGGCCGTGGCCCGGGCCTGGGGCGAGGCCTTGGCCGTGGTCAGGGCCGTGAACGTGGCGTCGGTCCAGGCCGAAAGCCGTTCGCGCACGGTCTCGGCGGATTCGGGTTCGCCGGTCAGGAGCGTGCGTTTGAAGCGGGCAACCCCGGGCGCTCGATCAAAAGGCGGAACCGGTTCCGGTATTGAAAATGCGAACAATTAAAATAGACCTCTTGGCGATTTTAACTATTTGCATATATAGATAGATTGCAAGTTACAACAAGGAGTTCGGCTCCGTGTGACGCTGCCTGAGGGCGGCGTCAGCGGCGTCTGGCACGCCTCCCTTTTGCTTGCGAGGGGAGCAAGTGGCTACTGGCGGGGATGCCTCCGCAGGAAGGGGGCCAACTCAAGTGGCCGAAGGTGTTGGGGGATGTATGCTGGGCAGAAGCGGTCAGCGTGTGGGTATAGTGTGGGGCATGAAAAAAGGGCTTACGGATTTTCGTCCGTAAGCCCTTGATCTTGCTGGTTGCGGGGGCAGGATTTGAACCTGCGATCTTCGGGTTATGAGAACAAAGAGCATATGATTTATTTCTTTTTCCCTGTCGTACCCCACAGTCTCATGTATTCCTAAAATTACTTGAAATAATGAGATAAATTTTCTAAATCTGCCATGATCTTCGGGCTTGATTTCCTCTCCTGCACCCTGTATTTCGATCTGAGGTGTGGGGTATAGTGTGGGGTATGGATGCATACCCCACAGGCGAGGAGGCCGAGGCATGCCCGCTCAAAAACGGTTCAAGACGGAATATCCAGGGGTCATTTTCATCGAAGGGACCAGCGTCTCGGGAAAGCCCGAGCGGATTTATCTCATCCGCTACCGGCGCGAGGGAAAGCTGATCGAGGAAAAGGCCGGGAGGCAGCACCAGGACGCCATGACCCCGGCCAAGGCAAACGGCATCCGGGCGCGAAGGATCGAGGGCCGCGAGGACTCAAACGTCGTGCGTCGGGAAAAAGACCGGGCCGCCAGGGAGGCGGAGGCCGGGAGATGGACCATCAGGCGGCTTTGGCAGGAATACAAGGCCAGCAAACCGAACCTGAAGGGGATCGTCAGCGACGAAAACCGGTTCAAGAATTTCATCCTCCCGGCCTTTGGCGACAAGGAGCCGTGTCAGATCATCGCCCTGGACGTGGACCGCCTCCGGGTCAGGCTGCTCAAAACCCGCAAGCCGGGCACGGTGAAAAACGTGATCGAGCTTTTGCGCCGGATCATCAACTACGGGGGCAAGAAAAACCTGTGCGCAGGCCCGGGGTTCGTCCTGGAGCTCCCCAAGGCCCAAAGCCTCAAGACCGAAGACCTGGCCCCGGAAGAGCTTGCTGCGCTCTTTGAGGCCATTGAGGCGGACACCCATCCGTATGCCGGGCCGATGATGAAGCTGGCGCTTTTCTCGGGGCTTCGCAAATCGGAAATGCTCAAGCTTCGCTGGGCGGACGTGGACTCCCGCAACGGCTTCATCCACATCCCTGACGCCAAGAGCGGCCGGGATGAAAAAATCCCCATGAGCGATCCGGCGCGGCAGCTTCTGGAGTCGCTTCCCCGGACGGCTGAATTCGTCTTCCCCGGCCGGACGGGCGGACGGCGCGTCTACATCCAGCGCAACGTGAACGCCATCCGGGACCGGGCCGGGCTTCCCAAGGATTTTCGGGCGCTGCACGGCCTGCGCCACGTCTATGCCTCCATGCTGGCCTCGTCCGGCCAGGTGGATATGTACACCCTGCAAAAACTCATGACCCACAAAAGCCCGCAGATGACCCAGCGCTATGCGCACCTTCGGGACGACGCCTTGCAACGGGCGGCGGGCGTGGCCGGGGAGCTGTTCGGAAGCCTCGGCAACGGCAAGGTCGCAAAGTTGAAAGACAAGGTGGTCAATCTGGACACTTGTAACCATGATGGTTACAAGGCATGATAGAAACCTTCGCGCACAAAGGGCTTGAGGCGTTTCACCTGGACGGGGCCACCTGGGGAATCCAGGCCAAACATGCGTCCAGGCTGGGGCGCATCCTTGACCATCTGGAGGCCGCCAGGGACGTGAAAGATATGGACGCTCCCGGCTTTGGCCTGCATCCGCTGCGGGGTGACAGGAAAGGCCAATTTGCCGTCAAGGTACCTGGAACTGGCGGGTCGTCTTCCGCTTCGAGGACGGCCGCGCATACGACGTGAACTATATTGACTATCACTGAGGGACGCCATGAAGACGCGCACTCGCAAGCCGACGCATCCCGGGGGCATCCTGCGGCATGACTATCTCGATCCCTTGGGCATGACCATCACGGCCCTGGCCGACCGGCTGAAGGTTTCCCGCAAGCATCTGTCCGGGGTGCTCAACGAACGGGCCGGGATCACGCCCGACATGGCCCTGCGGCTGGCCAAGGCCTTCAACACCACCCCGGACCTGTGGCTCAACCTCCAAAACGCCCATGATCTGTGGTGCGCCGAGCATGCGCCCACGGGATGGGCCGAGGTGACGCCGATCACCACGGCGGCGTGATGCGCCACGCCGCGGGGGGCGGTGCGATGGCGCCCTCGCTGGAAAAAGGATTGAGCCCTGAAAAGGGCTGCTGACGTGGCGGGTGAAAGAGTGGATGGTATTTTCGAGGAGATTGTGAAGAAACGGGGTTGAATGGTCGTCCCCAAGGCCAAGGGCCAACGGTAACGTGAAGAGGTTCCCCATGCGACAGATTTCCCTGCACATTCCGGATGATGCTCTGGGCGCGTTCATGTTGCCGCAAGAGAGCCAGGACAAGATCGGCGGCGAACTGCTCATGCTGGCGGCCGCCAAGCTCTATGAGATGGGGAGGCTTTCTTCCGGCGCCGCCGCCCGGCTGGCCGGGGTTCCGAGGACAGTGTTTCTCTCCCGTCTGGCGGAATATGGCGTGGACACCTTCGACGTGACCGAAGAGGCGTTGCACGGGCAGGCACGTCTTGCCGCGAACCATCTCTAGCACCTTCCCCTTTCAATACCTGCACCAGATTGGCCAGTTGGATGTGCTTCGGCCCTTGTCCAAAACGTCCTTGTGCCCCCGGCTGTTGTGGATGCGTTGGCCGCAGGACGGGCCATGGGGCTTGATCTCCCCGCGCCCGAGGCCTTGGCGTGGCGGGCGAGGCGTAGACACTCCCGAAGTGGGGGGGCCGGCGAAAGACAGGGTGGTGAAGGCGATGATGCCGACGATGGCCACGGT